>WQXQ01000071.1 GCA_009784775.1 Treponema sp. | reverse complement strand
TGAATGAGAATTTCTTTGACATACGCAGAAGCAATGGCGCCGGCATCCACATGGAAGTAGCTGGATTGCCCGGCAAGGGAAAACACGGCAATTTTCCAGGGACGTCTCTCAATCTCAAACGGACTCAACTGCCAGCGCTGCAGCAAGGTGCCGGAAAGCAAAGAGCTATACGCTTCTACCGCGTCGTTCATGCTGCGGTCGGCAATGCCTAAATCCTGCAAAAAGCGAAGCTCTTCCAGATAACGGGCGGGATAACCCTGCAGCCGCAGCAGATCCGCATACTCGCGGCGGTCGCGGGCATAGGGATTCAGGCGCAGACCGCGCCGGTATTCAAAAAGGGCCTGTTCCATAAGGTTGCGGGAACGGAAATCCCGCGCGCGGTTAAAGTGCCATGCAGCCCAGCGGCTCCGGCGCGGATCTTCAAGGGCGGTAAGCTCGATGATGGTATCTTCAAGCGCGACCCGGATAAATTCATCGTTGGGATCAATGGCAAGCGCATTGCCCAGTACGGTAATGGCTTCTTCCCTGCGGCCAAGGCGCGTAAAGGCAAGCCCTTTAAGGTACCAGGCTCCCATGTCCTCCCGGTTTGCCGCGATTGATTCATCGGCAAGCCGGGCAGCGTCGGTATAATGCCCGCTGCGATAGCGAAGGTTTGCCAGCAGGGTGCGGGCAGGACTAAAACCGGGCCGGTAACCAAGAGCCGTTTCGGCATACGCAATGGCCTGGGGCAGCCGGTTTGCCTGCGCATTAATATAGGCGGCATAGTAAAATACTCGGTAATCATCCGGGTGCTGGAGCAACGCCCGCTCGATAAACGAAAGCGCTGCCGTAGTGTCACCCAGGGAGCCGGAAACAAGGGCAAGCGAGATTAAAAGCCGCCGGTCGTCGGGATAGCGGCCCAGCGCGTTACGGTAACGGAGCAAGGCTTCTGCCGAGCGGCCTCTGGCAATGTCCAGTTCGCCGGCGGCAAACAGCGCTTCGCGGTTATATGGCTCACGGGCAAGCACTTCCGCAATAACTGATGCGGCGGTCTCAAGTCTGCCCAGCGCGATAAGGGTAACGGCCTCCAGGTTTGCAAGCGAGGTATTATTCCGCGCCAAAACCCGCGCTTTCCGCACCCAGGACAACGATTCGTCAAATTCACCCAGTTCATAGTAACATTCTGCCAGAGCGGCGGTTCCTTCGGCATGGGCCGAATTCAGCCGCAGGCATTCATGCAAGGCTTCGGCGGCAGAGTACCAGTCTTCCGCGGCCATGGACTTGCGCCCCTGTTCGTAGAATGCCGCTGCCTGAGCGGCAGCGCCGCCGGTATTTTGGGCTTCAAGCCGTCCCAGACCGGACAGCGCAAGCAATATTGCGAGCAATATGCAGAACAAATACGGTAATTTCAATGATCCCCCATACTTATTCATCGGCAGAATTGCGGACTATTTTCACCGACTTAATCTTATGGCCGTCCATTTCCTGCACAATAAGATCGGCTCCACCAGAGGCGCCGGCTCCACCAGAGGCGCCGCGGTACTCGGCTTTTTCATATTTAACCGGAATTTTGCCAAAAAGGTCAAATACAAACCCGCCCAACGTATCAAAATCATCGACAGGGAGATCCAAACCGGTTTCCTTTGCAAGATCCGTCAAATTCACCCGGGCATCACAGAGCCAGCTCCCCTCCCCTATTGCCACCACATCGTCGGTTTCATGATCAAATTCGTCCTGAATGTCGCCGACAATTTCTTCGATTATATCTTCCATACACACAATACCCGCAACGCCGCCGTATTCATCCACGATTACGGCAATATGCACCTTTTTGCGGCGGAACTCCTTGAGCAAATCATCAATGTGTTTTGACACCGGTACAAAAAACGGCTTGCGAACCAATGTCCGCACGTCAATGGGCGCGTCCTGCACCAGCGCCTTTAACACATCCTTGATATGCAGTATACCAATCACATTATCAATGGTATCTTCGTACACGGGAAGACGCGAATGTCCGCTCTCCACTATTAAAGATAACAACTCATCGCGGGAAGCGGTAACAGGGATAAACACCGTATCCGTCCTGGGTACCATGACCTCTTTGACCGTTGTGTCGGAAAGCTCCACTACCCCCCGAATCATCTCCTGCTGATCTGCTTCAAGATCTTTGATTGCTCTGTTGCTAAAAAGACCCGAAAAGGGACCTTTCATACATTCCTCCCCAGAATACATACATCCGCAAGGTTTTCCAAAATACGCTCCTGTAATTGTAACATAGGTTCGTTTTTTTCGTTAGTCCGGTGATCCATACCATCCAAATGCAGGATACCATGAATCAGCAAACGGCGTAACTCCTCATCTTCGCCAATATTGAAATAACGGGCATTTTCCCTTAAAGTATCCAGCGAAATAACAATATCGCCGGCCAAACGCCGTCTGCCTGAATCCGGAAAAGGATCCCCTGCATCCAGCGCAAACGAAAGGACATCGGTTGCTTCATTTTTTCCCCGGTAACGGGAATTGAGTTCTTTGATTGTGGGATCATCGCAGAGCAGCACCGAAAGATCCCATTTGTCCCTTTCCAGTTGGGCAAGTACCTTTAGGGCATAGCTTTTCAAAGATTTGCTCCATCCGGGTAATGGGACCTCCGCACTAACCATTACCCTGTTCACTTACTGTCCTCCCCATCGTTTTTGGGGTATTCGATTCGCGAATGATAATAGCCGGCAAGCACTCTGACAAAGGCATTTTTGATTGTTTCAAGATCGCGGAAGGTCAAATCCGACTGGGCAAGCTGCCCGTGTTCAACTTTTCCGTCAATAAGCTGCTGAATAAATTTTTCCATCTTTGCAACCGTGGGTTTTACCAGTGTCCGTACCGCGGCCTCGGTCACATCGGCAAGCATGACTATCGCCGATTCTCTGGAACGCGGCGGAACTCCGGGATAGCTAAAGTCATCGGAGTTTACCTGATCTTCCTGCTGAATTGCTTTTTTATAAAACCACATAATAAGGGAATTGCCGTGATGCTCGGCAATAATATTGACCACATCGGGAGGCAGCCCCAGATTCCGGGCTTTTTCAATGCCCAGTTTGACATGGCTGCGTATCACCGTGGCGGAAAGGCGGGGGGCAATGGCATCGTGCCGGTTATAGTCGGTTTGATTTTCCACAAAATAATCGGGGTTATCCATTTTTCCAATGTCATGGTAATAGGCCCCTACCCGCGCAAGCAGGGCGTTTGCGCCAATGTCCTGACAGGCCTGCTCGGCAAGATTTGCCACCATTATGGAATGGCTATAGGTGCCGGGCGCGGCGGTAAAGAGTTTGCGCAAAATGGGGGCATTGAGATCGGAAAGCTCAATAAGCCTGAACCGCGTGGTGGCGTTAAGGATATATTCCAGCGGCGGCAGTACGCCAAGGATAAGCATCCCCGATACAATTCCGTTGAAAGCCGCGCAGAACAACATCATGGGATAAGCGGAAAAATCTGCGGCGCGCATCAGCAGAATCACTATAACGGCCAGACAGTTTGCCGCGGCAATTGCCAGCCCCGCCTTGACCAGATCCATGCGCTTCTCGGCGTCTTTCAGAACAAGAGACGCGGCTATACCGGAAATAAGGGCAAAAATATACGAGTAGATGTCAAAAAAACCGGCAAAACAGGCGCCAAGCGGAAAGGTCAACGCCATCACCAGAGCAAAAAGCGGCCCGAAAAAAACGGCGGGTATCATCACCATAAGGGCGGTGGGAAAAAACACGGAAACCGGATATATACTCTCGATGGGAACCATGTTTTTGGCAATCCCGGCCCCGGCAAGATACAGACAGACCAGAACGAACAATAGGCAGCTTTCCCTGCCGGAAATATTTCTGGGCAGAACCAGTTTGCCCTGCAACAGAACAAACAGTATATACAACAGGCCCAGCAATAAAATCAAGCCGATAACACTGCGAGGATCCCTTTTGGGCAGGGCGGCATTGAGCGCCTGCAATTCCTGCATTGCTTCTGCGGTAATGACAAAACCCTTTCTGATTATACGTTTGCCTTTTTCAATATTTTTGGTAACGGCGACAACACGTTCCATTGCCTCCGCGATCCGCAATTCGGTGTCTTCTTGGGAAAAAAATACATTCTCGTGTACAAAGGGACGCAGCAGCAGCGGGGCAAGGGCGCTGAATTCAGGCGGCAGACCCGCGCTTTCCGCTGTCTGTGTAATCGCCTCTCCCACATGGCGCAGGGAAACAATATTGCCAAGGTCAATGCGCTCCCGTTCGATTCGGTCGCCCTGGGCAATAAGTTTTTCGACCATATCAGGATTATGCCGTTCCATGTCGGCATCATTCAGCGCAAATATGCCCTTCTGGAAAACCCGGTTCAATACCTCAATACCCCAGCCCCTGAACTGCGCGCGATCCGGATTGTTAAAATAAGCGAACAGAACCTCGGCGGGAAAATAAGCGGGGTACTCGGCCTGCACTGTCAGGCGCATTGAAGCCGGGGAAACCTCGTCCGCCGCCGCCGTATCCGCAAAATCACAAAATGCATTCCAGGATGCTATCGCTTCATGGCTGATTCCGGCTGAGTACCGGAATACGGCAGGAACCAAATTCTCCTGCGCTTCCATACGCCGGCGCGTCGCCTCTACGTCAATATATGAGATCGAATATTCGGCAACAATATCCCTGTCCGCTACCTTACCTACTTCAAACTCGCGGTAGTTCCCCTGTTTTTCAACATCCAGTTTCATGGTAACGGCAGTAACCAATACAGCGGCGGCAAAAGAACAAAGGCATACAATACGGGGCACCAGCCCCAAATGCGGCAAGTTGAGCAGTACAAGCCGTTTGAACAGTGAGCCGCCCAAAGGACGGGCAATAAAATCAGGAATCTTTTTCTTCATAAGCCTGTATTATCTTTTTAATCAATGGATTGCGCACGACATCGGCGGTATGGAGAAAAGAAAAATGTATCCCCTCGACATTTCGCAGGACTTCTGCCGCATGGATCAAACCTGACTCGGTACGGCGGGGAAGATCAATTTGAGTTACATCACCGGTAATGACCGCTCTGGCTCCAATGCCAATGCGGGTTAAAAACATTTTCATTTGCTCTCTGGTTGTATTCTGCGCCTCGTCAAGAATAACCGCGCAATCATTCAAACTGCGTCCCCGCATATAGGCAAGGGGCGCAATTTCAATTGTTCTGTTTTCTTCCATTTTGCGAATAGTCTCAAAAGGAACCATTGATTCCATTGCGTCATACAATGGACGCAAATAGGGATTTATCTTTTGAGCCAAATCACCGGGAAGAAAACCCAGGTTTTCACCCGCCTCTACCACCGGGCGGGTCAGTATCAGCTTTCTCAGATTTTTTGACAGCACCAGCCGCAGCGCTTCGGCAACCGCCAGCCAGGTTTTCCCCGTTCCGGCAGGGCCAACGCAAAAGGCAATCTCACAGGCCCTCATCCCCTGAATATATGCCGCCTGCCCCTTGCCGCGGGGATAAATGCGATGAAAGCCGTGGGGTATCTGTATTACCGCGTTACGGAGCGTATCGTTTTCTTTCGTTTCCGCAAGCGCTCCCACATATTCAGGCGAAGGAATTTCCCCTTCACGCACGCTTGCAATGAGGCTATCCATCATGGTTTTGAAGCGCTGAACCCCGTTTGCATCGACTCCTTCCAGCCGTATTGCGTTGCCTCTGGCGGCAATACGCCCCCCCAGGGAATCCTCCATAACCTTAAGGTTCCCGTCATTCGCCCCGCAAACTCCCGAAAGCAAATCATCCGAGTCCAGTACAATGGTAACACTTTCGTCCACTAGCATTGAGTCTATAACCGTATTTGGGGGTACGTCAAGGGGAGAAATGCCCTAACTGTTCCCGGCGTTCCCGTACCGCTGTCAGTTTTTGCTGCAACGCCGCCGTATTGCTTTCCTGGATAAGGGTTTTGAACGCGGCAAGGCTGTCTTCGAATTGCGTTACCCGTTCAAGCAGGGCTTCGCGGTTTGTGGTGAAAAGCTCGGCCCACATGGGGGCATTGAGCATGGCAATACGGGTAAAACCCTCAAAACTGCCGCCGCCAAAGCGGGTTATACTCGTGTCGGCCTCACAATCGATAAGCGCCGCAGCAAGCACATGGCAAAGCTGGCTGGTAAAAGCAATTTTCCGGTCGTGGTCGGCGGCGCTGGTTTCGGTAATACGGCCAAAACCCATGCGGCGGATAAGGTCTTTCAGAAAATCGAGGTTTTCCGGCTTATTGCGTGCCAGAGGGGTAAGAATATAATTTTTCCCCTGAAAGCTGCAGCGGGCGGCAGCGGCAAAGCCCCCTCCTTCAGCGCCCGCCATGGGGTGGCCGGGAATAAAATCAATGTCCGGCCTGAGTTTTTCCGCGCGGGCGGCAATAGGTGCCTTTATGCCGGCAATATCGGTGAGCAATGCGCCCGCTTTGAAAGAATGTTCCCATGTATCAAGAAATGCAATAAGCGACTGAGGGTTAATACAGAGAAACACCAGATCACACAACGCAAGCATTTCCCCGGCTGCCTCTGCTGCATAGCCCTTCGCGATAAGCTGCTCCCCCTCCGCCGCAGCCAGAGCTTCAGCATCAACATCGCAGGCAAGCATCTGGTCCTGTGTTATGCCGCAAGGCCCTCGCAAGGCTCGCGCAATCGCCCCCCCCATCAGCCCCATCCCCACAACGCCAATGGTACGCTCCTCATTTCTCATTCTTCATTCCTCATTCTTAAATAACTTTTCCTTCCAATGCTGCGTACTTGCGCAGGGTTTCCATTAAATCAGAAAAAGCATCCGGGGTGATGGACTGCTCGCCGTCGCATAGGGCGCGCTCCGGGTTGTTATGTACTTCGACAATAATGCCGTCCGCTCCGGCAGCGATTGCGGCTTTTGCCATCGCAGGGACCATCCAGGCAAGGCCTGTCGCATGGCTGGGATCGACAATTACCGGCAAATGGCTTTTTTGTTTCAGGGCGGGAATAACGGCCAGATCAAGGATGTTTCGGGCATAGTTGTCAAAACCCCGAACACCTCGTTCACAGAGGATAATGCGATCATTGCCGCCTGCCATGATATACTCCGCCGCCATAAGCAGTTCGGTCATGGTGCAGGCCATCCCCCGCTTCAGCAGAATCGGCTTGCGGCAGCGGCCCAGCACCTTCAGCAGAGCAAAGTTCTGCATATTGCGCGCCCCCACCTGAATGACATCCACTTCCTCAAATAATTCGAGCTGGCTTGTTTCCATGAGTTCGGTCACAATGGGCAGACCGGTCTCTTTTTTTGCCTCAAGCAGCAAATCAAGGCCATGGCCGCCCATGCCCTGGAAACTATAGGGGCTGGTACGGGGTTTAAACGCGCCGCCTCGCAAAAACGCGGCGCCGCTTTTTTTCACGTCAGCCGCAATGGAACTTATTTGTTCCCGGCTTTCCACCGAACACGGCCCGGCAATGACCACAAACGAATCACCGCCTATGCGGATTTTTTTTCCGTCCGCCCCCGGCAGTTCAAAAATGGTATCCTTTGGGTGGAATTTCCGGTTTGCCCGCTTGTACGGTTCCTGTACACGCATGACCTTTTCCACCAGCCGGTTCGCTCTCACAACTTCATCATTAATGACCGTGGTATCTCCCACCAAACCCAATACGATTTGGTTGGCGCCCTCGGAAAAATCAACGGTTACCCCCTGTTTTTCCAGTTCTGCTGCCAATACCCCGGCTTCGGTCCTGCCGACTCCATTTTTCAGTACTATAATCATATAATTTGAATGATATTGCCACAGTAAGAAAAAAATGTCAATAATAATCTATGCCGCTGGGAAAAAAATTCTTTAGCCAGTCCACCGTTGATCTTGCCCGGGCACTGTTGGGCAAATACCTGGTTTATGGCGATTTACGGGGAAAAATTGTCGAGACCGAGGCGTATTTGTACCACGATGATCCCGGCTGCCATGCCAGCCGCGGTATGACTCCCCGCAACGCTCCCATGTTTGGGCCTGCCGGACATACCTATGTGTATTTTATTTACGGAATGTACCATTGTCTGAATGTCGTCAGCGGCAAAACCGGCGAAGGCGAAGCGGTACTGATCCGCGCCCTTGAACCGATAGAGGGCCTTGCGCTCATGCAGAAAAGACGGAAAACGGCCAAGGCGAAAAATCTGTGCAGCGGTCCGGGCAAGCTCTGTCAGGCCTTTGGCATCACCCGAAAGCACAACAATCTGAATCTGCTTGAAGGCAGTCCGCTCAATGGGGGTCTGCACATTGCCAACAGCCGCGAAAAACCCGAAATCGTATGCACCACCCGCATCGGCCTCTCCGCCGGCCAGGACCTGCCACTCCGGTTTTACATTAAAGATAATACATTTGTATCTGTTTTTTAACCACGAACCACACGAACACCACGAACGTGCTGTTCAGTATTTTAAACTAAATGTTCGTGTAGTTCGTGTTGGTTCGTGGTAGAAATTCTTTATTATTTATTCCTGATAACATCAAAGCCGCAATACGGTACTAACGCGCGGGGAATGGTTACCGAGCCGTCTTCCTGCTGGAAATTTTCCAGTATGGCGATTATCGCCCGTGAAACAGCTATCGCCGTGCCGTTGAGCATATGGACGAATTTGTTTTTACCATCATCGTCTTTGTAGCGAATGTTCAAACGCCGGGCCTGATAATCGGTGCAGTTGGAAGTTGAGGTTACCTCACCCCACTCGCCGCCGTTCCTTCCCGGCATCCATGCTTCAAGGTCCCATTTGCGGTAGGCAGGCGCGCCAAGATCGCCGGTGCAGGTATCGACCACCCGGAACGGGATATCAAGGCCGGCAAAAATTTCTTCTTCTATGGCGCGGAGTTCTTCATGAAACATTCCCGATTCCTCGGGCAGACAGTACACAAACATTTCCAGCTTGGTAAACTGATGCACACGGTACAGGCCTTTGGAAAATTGGCCTGCCGCGCCAGCCTCACGGCGGAAGCAATGGGAAAGGCCTGCCATACGGATAGGCATTTTTTCCTTTGCAAGAATCTTATCGGAATAATAGCCCCCCAGGGTAATTTCGGCGGTTCCCACCAGACAGGCATCTTCTCCTTCCAGAGTGTACACATTGGATTCCGCGCCCCGCGGATTAAAGCCGATGCCTTCCAGAATTTCAGTGCGGGCTACATCCGGGGTAATAAAAGGGGTAAAGCCTTTTTTTTGCAAAATGTCCAGCGCGTAACGAACCAGCGCAAGCTCAAGATACACTCCCTCATTTTTCAAATAATAAAATTTGGTGCCAGACACCTTGGTCGCCGAATCAAAGTCGATAATATCCAGTTTTTGTCCAAGCTGCACATGGTCGGCAGGTTCAAAGCTGAAGCGCGGCGGATCTCCGTGCCGTTTTACTTCCCGGTTGTCATTGTCTTCCCTGCCAATCGGGGCATCGGGATGCACCATATTGGGAATCTTGCGCGCTTCGGTATCAAGCTCCTGCTCCACGGCGGTCAGTTCTGTTTCCGCCTGGGCAATGTCCTCTTTCAGTTTTTTGCCTTCTTCGATAAGGGCATTCCGCTGATCGGCTTCGAGTTTACCCTTCATGGCGGCGGCATTGGTATTCCGCTTTTGCTGCAAAGACTGTAAGGCAGTTACCAGTTCCGTCCGCCGGGCATAGAGGCGCGCCACAGCCCGCGCATCGGCCTGCATACAGCGGCTGGCGATATTCGCCTCCACCGCGTCCATATGTTCAACAATAAATTTATAATCAAGCATGATACCAGTGTAACGGAAAAGCGCGGCCTATGCCAATACATCCTTTCACATCTTTTTTTTCAATTCAAGCAGTATTGCCAATGCCTGTTTGAAATTGAAATCATCCATTTGCCGGATCATCTCCTCGCTTCCCGGTATCACCTTAAGGTCGTCAATAAACAATAGGCACTCAGGATTGCCTTTTTTCAGCATGGGTTCTACTTTTTCCAGCAGCTCGCGCGCGGCGGCGCTGTCCAACGGCTCTATGGCCGCAAACCAATCAGGCTCATGAACCAACGGCTCAAGTTCTGCTATCACCGCGCTCAATTCTGTTTCCAGCGTCTCCATCTGCCGGGACGTAACAAGATTATTTCCGTCCCGGAGAGAGAGTTCCACATCTCTGGCGGCTCGCTGCAAAAGCATTCTGTCCAATTGACCGGCATTGCTCTTTAAGCTGTGCGCCAACCGGTGCGCCAGCTTTATATCGTTTTTGTGTATGGCGTCTTTTATTTCATCCAATCTTCCCCGGTTTGTTTTTACGAAACAGTTTATGAGTTTTTGCCGCAGTTCGTTATCGGCCTGATCACGCTGAACTGCGTCTTCTTTCTGCCAGGTTACGGGCTTGAGATATTTTAACAGGCACCGCCACAACTCCTGCGCCGTAAACGGCTTGCCTATGCAATCGCTTATACCTATCGACAGATACACATCCTTGTCTTTGGCCATTACATTTGCCGTCACGGCCACAATGGGAAGCCCCGCGTCAAAATCCAGAATCTTCGCAGTCGCCTCAAGACCGTCCATCACGGGCATATGGATATCCATAAAAACCAGGTCAAATTGTTTTTTGCCCTGTTGCACGCGGTTTTTGACCATCTCCACGCCTTTTTTACCATCCTGGGCAACTGCGGTCTTCAGGCCTACCAGCGCCAGATGTTCACAGATAACCTGCTGGTTCATGGCATTATCTTCGCATACCAAAACCTCGCCCTCAAATGTGGGTCGTTCAATGTCATCGACCAGACTCATGTCCGCCGCGTCAAAATCAAGTTCAAAACTAAACGTACTGCCCATACCAGATGTACTGTCAACGCGAATCGTGCCGCCCATCATCTCAATGATACGTCTTGATAAAGCAAGGCCAATTCCGATACCGTCATATTGCCTGCTCAGGCTGCCGTCCGCCTGTTCAAACGTATTAAAAAGTTTTTTTCTCTGTTCTTCCGAAATGCCTATCCCATTGTCGGTGACTACTATTTGCAGTGTAATGCTTCCGCTTTTATCATTTTTTTTGTTAAACACGCGGGCATCAAAACGTATTTGACCCCGCTCTGGAGTAAATTTTATCGCATTCGACAGTAAATTAACAATCACCTGTTTCAGGCGCTTTTCATCGCCTCTCAGCGACGCCGGCATTGCCGGATCAACATTGAATAAAAACGACTGCTGCTTTACAGAGGCATTATGGCTTGCCGTTTGCAATATGTCCTTAAACATCGCATTAGTGTCAAAAACCGAATCAAAGAGCTTAAACATTTCATATTCCATGTCGGATATATCAAGAACATCGTCTATCAGGCTCAGCAGATGCTGGGAAGCAATATTGATTTCGTCAAATGTTTCTTTTAAATCATCAGGTATACCCCGTATTGCAGCGAGCTGCATTTTGCCTATTATGGCGTTCATGGGAGTCCGCATTTCATGGCTCATACGGGACAAAAATTCACTTTTTGTGCGGCTTGAGCGTTCCGCCTGTTCCTTTGCGGCAACAAGGCTGGTTTGAAGGTTTCGTGTTTCGGTCAAATCCCTCAGGATCATACCAAGATTATTTTTTCCCGTTTGAAAAAGAGAAACCATCATTATGCGTTTTTTGCCGTCTTTGCACGCAATATTATTTTCAAAAGACGCCGTTCCCCCGCACATGGCGATTGGGATAAGATTGTCCTTTATGTCAGCCAGCGTATTTTCATCAAAAATGACGCCAAGCCCGTTGGCGATAAGCTCGGCTTTTGTACAACCGATAATGGAAGTGAGCGCAGGATTGGCATATTCTACAACAACGTCCGTCGTGATGGACAACACAATATTGGGAGCGTTTTCAACAATGGAAAACTGACGCTCCATCGCATCCCGCTCAAACACGCCCGAAAAAATACTGGAAACAAGAACGGCAAGATTTATTTCACTTTCGCTCCATTTCCGCCCGTCATCTTCTCTTGAAAAATCAAGAATGGCGCAGAGTTTCCCTTTAATAAAAATGGGCGTTGAAATGTAGTTATGGAAATGTTTACGATACGGTCTCATTGCCGCCTTAAAGATCGGGTCGTTTGAATGAAAGCATAAATATTTTTCATTACCCGCCAGCAATTTGTTAATCATTGAAACCGACATTTTATTAAGATTTAACTTGCTTCCTATGCGCGTTTGCAACTGCAATTCCGGTTTTATCCATTCGTTTTGACATATAACAATATTGTCGTTCGTTTCATATTTAAACAACAATACTTGCGCTATATCCATAAATTCACCAACCATGCGCAGCGTATTTGAGAATATTGAATCAACATAGGAATCGGTCAAAAACCCATGTGATATTTTTGTCATGAGCACCTGCTGCCGGATCCGTTCATCAAGCGCGCGCGTATGATTGACAATTATCAATTGATTATGCACCCTTAATGTAACAATATCAGGATTAAACGGCTTCACTATATAATCAGCGGCGCCCAGGGCCAATCCTTTTTTTTCGGCATCGTTATTATCAAGACCGGTAACAAAAATGACAGGGATGTTTCGCGTTATTTCATTGTTTTTCAGCTCGGCGATCACTGCGTATCCATCCATATCCGGCATAAGAACATCCAGCAGTATCACATCGGGCAAAACTTCTATTGCTGTTTTCAGGGCGGCCGTTCCGTTTTTTACAGCATACACATTATAATGCGGCTTCATTATATTCGTCAGCGCGATAATGTTCGCTGGTTCGTCATCAATAATAAGTACGCTGTCTTTCTCTCTTTTCTTCATTATGCAATACCAGCCCTTCGTTTAAATGCAGAAAGCTCAGCAACAGCCCGCTCAAATTCAAAAGATTCTACCTGCTGCGCCAGCGCTTCCGTTCCCGGTATGGCATAAATATCGTCAAGCAGATCTATGCACTCCGTATTGTAGCTGGCAAGCATAGGTTCCAGTTTTTCGATTATTTCCCGTATCTTTTCCGGATCGGTGGTTTTGACTGCGTTTTTCGCGTTTGTTTCAGTTAACAGCGGCGCCAGTGAATCAAGAACCAATTGTAATTCGGCTTTAAGAATCCTTATCTCTCTTCCATCAAGCAGGTTTCTCCCTTCCAGAATTACGGTCTCCGCCGCCACCGCCGCTGCCTGCAAGCGTCTTTCCCTGATTTGCCCCGCATTGCCTTTTAATGTGTGCATCAGCCGGTGAGCCAATTTGCCCTCGCCGGCATTTACAGCCTGTATAATTTCAGCATAGGTGTTTTGATTATTTTTGGCAAAATGAACCCGCAGCTGATTGAGTGATTTTTCTTCTGCCGCAATCTCCTGACTGTTGTCCACCGCAGAAAAACTCACAACGGGAAGATGTTTCATCAGGCATTGCCACAATTCCTGCGATGTGAACGGTTTTCCTACACAATCAACCATTCCGTAAATGGCATAGAGTTCCAAATCGCTGGATGCGGTGTTTGAGGTTATTGCTACTATTGGCGTATCAACCCCCATTCTGGTAATGCGAGACGCAGCTTCCAAACCATACATCACAGGCATCATGATATCCATAAGTATCAAATCAAACGGTTT
>WQXQ01000070.1 GCA_009784775.1 Treponema sp. | reverse complement strand
GATATTGCCCTCGGCGTCGACAACTCCCTCGAGGTCAAGGCGGGCGCGACAGACGCCGCCGAGCGCATCGGAGCGGGCGATCAGGGAATGATGTTCGGCTTTGCCTGCAACGAAACCAAAGAACTTATGCCTTTGCCTATTACTTTGGCTCACAAGATTCTATTGCAGGCAACAAAGCTCCGCAAAAATAAAACCATAAAATGGCTTCGGCCCGATTCCAAAAGTCAGGTAACGGTGGAATATGAAGGCTTCAAACCAATTCGCATTGACGCAGTGGTTGTTTCCCATCAGCATGATCCGGATGTAACCCATAAAGATATTGAATCGGCAATCATTGAACAGATTATCAAACCAGTGCTTGAACCCACCGGTCTTTTGGACGCAAAAACAAAATATTACATTAACCCTACCGGCCGCTTTGTGGTTGGCGGGCCTTTTGGCGACACCGGTTTAACCGGCCGCAAGATCATCGTAGACACTTACGGCGGTATGGGCCGTCACGGCGGCGGCGCGTTTTCCGGCAAAGACCCCACCAAGGTTGACCGATCCGCCGCTTACGCCGCCCGCTACGTTGCCAAAAATGTAGTTGCCGCCAAACTTGCCGCTCGCTGCGAAATTCAATTGGCATACGCCATTGGCGTACCGTTCCCAGTCTCGGTTATGGTGGACACCTTTGGAACCGGAAAGGCCGATGAACGGCGCATTGAAGCAGCGGTACAAAAAGTGTTTGATCTTTCGCCCGCAGGCATCATTGATACGTTTGATCTTCGCCGCCCCATCTACCGCAAAACCGCTTCCTACGGCCACTTCGGCCGCTCCGAGTTCCCCTGGGAAAAAACCGACAAAACAGAGGAACTGCAAAAAGCGATAGGCTAGTGGGCGTTTATAATAATGATTCCATTACCATACCATTATCGCAGAGGTAGTCAACTGCCTCGGTATTATGTGAAATAAACAGGATTGTCAAACCCATGCTCTCGCGCAGCTCACGGAAAAGGTTGAGTATCTGCGCCCCGGCGGAAACATCCAGTGAGCTGATGGCTTCATCGGCGATAAGGATTTTTGGATCGAGCATAAGGGCACGGCCAATGCAGACCCGCTGTTTTTGTCCGCCGGAAAGTTCATTTGCCCGCCGGGTTTTGCAAGAAGGATCAAGTCCAATTCTGGCCAACATTGCATCAACCTTGTATGCGCGCTCCTGTGCAGTGCCAAGGCGATGGATAACCAGCGGTTCTTCCAGCAGCCAGCCGATTTTTTTTACCGGATTGAGCGAAGCGCCGGGGTCCTGAAAGATCATCTGCGGTTGGCTGTTAATGATAATTTCACCTTCATAGTCGACAAGACCCAGTATGCAGCGGGCGAGGGTGGTTTTGCCGCATCCTGATTCGCCGGTAATTCCGAAAATTGCGCCGGCGGCAATGTCAAGATTAATATTATGCAGAACAGGCTTAATTTTTTTTCCCCCGAATAAACCAAAACTTCGGCTGATGTATGCGCAGGAAAGATTACGAATGGTAATAATTGATTCAGCCATACAGGACTCCTTTTGAAGACCCATACTCCATAAAACAGCATACCCGCCGTCCGTCGCTTTTATTCGTCCAGGGAGGAAAATTCGCGGTACATACAGCTTGTACTTTTGGGCAGCGGGGAGCAAAGGGGCAGCCGGACACCGGTTCTTCCAGCGCGGGAGCCTTGCCGGAAATAACGGCAAGCGATTGAGTCCGGTTTTCTTTACGGGGAATTGCTCCGACAAGCCCGATGGTGTAGGGATGCAGAGGCGTGAGCATTGCTTCGGATGGTCCCTCTTCAATAATGTGTCCCGAGTACATAACCGAAAAGCGGCTGCAAAAATGCTGTACCGCAGAAAGGTCGTGCGAAATAAATAGAATCGCCGTGCCGAATTCACGGTTTATTTGTTTGAGCAGATCTAAAATGTGTTCCCGATTCGCCGGATCAAGCGCGGTTATGGGTTCATCGGCAATGAGCAGCCGGGGACGGCAAATGGCGGCAATGGCGATCATTACCCGCTGGCACATTCCGCCGGAAAGCTGATGCGGCCATGCCCTTAGAATTTGTTCCGGTTCGGGAAATTTAAGCTGCCGTAGTATATCCAGAGCTGCGCCATTTGCTGATTTTGTATGCATCCCGTGTAATTCCAGTGTTTCGGCAATTTGCGTCCCTACTCGCATCAGCGGATTCAGCGACTGCCGCGGCTCCTGAAAAATCATGGCGATTTCTCTTCCCCTGATCCGGCACAGCGATTCTTCATCACTGTGACACAAGTTGACCGTTTCATTTGTGGAATACAATATTTCGCCGCCGGTAATTTTTGCTTTTGGAGGAAGAAGGCGCACAATGGAAAGGGCCGTAAGACTTTTGCCGCTGCCCGATTCGCCTGCAAGAGCGGCAATTTCCCCGGCGTTAATCGAAAAATTGATTCCATTTACTGCTGTATAATAATGCTGCCCGCGCCTGATGCTGATGGACAGGTTGCGTACTTCCAGTAAAGCCATCATCACTCTCCAAACTTACGGCGAATGCCGTCGCCCAGACAGTGAAAAGCTATCACGGTCAGCATGATACAGAAGCCCGGAGCAAGAGCGCACCAGGGTGCGCTGAGCAGAAAATTTTGTGATTCGGAAAGCATTCTGCCCCAGCTTGGCAAGGGAGGCTGTATACCCAGGCCAAGGTAGCTCATCGCTGCTTCGGCAAGTATTGCGTTGGAAAGTCCCAATGCCGCAGCGGACAGTAATGAAGGCATCACATTAGGCAAAATATGTATAAAAATAATGCGCGCATGGCTTGCCCCCAATAGCCGCTCCGCCAAAATAAAGTCGGTATGTTTATACTGCAATGCGCCGCTTCGCATAACGCGGGTAAAGCTGGGAACAAACAGAATCAACAGGGCAGTGAAAAGGGTAAACTGGCTGTTACCCATGAGCGCAATCATTACCAGCGCGAAAAGAATTCCCGGAAAGGAACTAATCGCGTCCATTAAGCGCATGACAATCTCGTCGCGGATTCCCCCTGAGTAACCGGCAAAAAGCCCCAATATGCTCCCCAGTACCACTGCGCCGGCAACAGTGCATAACGCCAGCGCGATGGTATATCTGCTGCCGGCCATTATGCGGATAAAAACATCTCTGCCAAAATTATCTGTTCCCAGCGGGTGTTCAAGGCTGGGCTGCTGAAAACGGCGGTTTGAATCCATCGCATTATAATCATGCCTGGTTATGAACAATCCTGTTAATGACAGTAGTAGTATTAATGCCGTTAGTACGATCCCTGCTTTTAATTCAAAATTCATCGTTGGCCATCCTTTCCCAGACGAATTCTGGGATCGATAATCTGAATGGCAATGTCTACCAGAGTATTGGCAATAATTACGATGAATGCAATATACATGACCAATGTTTGTATTAACGGATAATCCCGCGATGTAATGGCGGTAATGAGCAGCCGTCCAATTCCCGGAATGGCAAAAACCTGTTCAATAACAATACTGCCGGAAAAAATCTCGGCAATGATCATTCCCATCACTGTGGTTGAAGGGATAAGGGCATTGCGCAAAGCATGACGGCGCAGGGCTTGAGGGGCGCTTGCGCCTTTACTGCGGGCAGTTCGGACATAGTCGCTGCGCTGTTCCTTAAACAACGATGAACGCAGGAATTTTATCAGAATCGCCGCATTGGGTATGGCGATTGCCAGAGCGGGAAACACCAGATAGCCGATAAATCCGGCGAAATGCGTGCGGTAATCAACATACATTCCCGCCGTAAACAGCCGCAGGCTTATTCCAAAAATCCAGATAAACAGCACTCCCAGAAAAAAATTGGGAATGCTAATGCCAACGGCAGTGCAGACCGTAACTGCCCGATCGGCAAGGCCATTTTCACGGCGTACAGAGAACAGTGAAACCGGCACGGCAATCAGTACCATAAACACAAGGGAAAGCAGAGCCAAGGTACAACTGACCGGCAGCCGTTCGGTAATCAGGGCGGAGATGGACTCTCCCCGGAAGCGCAGGGAGTCCCCCGGATTGCCGGCAAGAAAATTGCCCAGCCACTCAAAATAGCGGGCGGGAATATTGCGGTTCAGACCCATTTCTTCACGGAGAGCGGTTACTTGCTCAGGCGCAGCGGTTGTTCCCAGTATCAGGCTTGCCGGATCACCCCGGATAACGCTAAACGCAAGAAAGCTGAATACCGACACGAGAAAAAGGGTAATTATAGCGGTACCTATTCTTTTCAATACCATCATTATGGCATATTTTATAAAAACAATGCTATACTTTGTGCCAGTGAGGGGAAATACATGTTCACAATATTGCTTTTAATCATCATTTATATTTCTTTTATCAGTTTAGGGCTGCCGGATTCAGTGCTTGGTTCCGCATGGCCTTCGATGTATAGCGCATTATATGTGCCGTTACATTACGCCGGATATATTTCCATGATTATTGCAGGCGGAACCGTTATTTCAAGCGTATGCAGCGCGCGCATTATCAGGTGTTTTGGCACAGGCATGGTTACGGCGATCAGTGTATGTATGACTGCTGTCGCCCTTATCGGGTTTTCGTTTTCCCATTCATTTTTGTGGTTGTGCCTGTGCGCTGTTCCGCTTGGTCTGGGCGCCGGTTCTGTTGATGCGGCGTTAAATAATTATGTGGCGTTGCATTACAAGGCACGACACATGAGCTGGCTGCATTGTTTTTGGGGTATCGGCGCTTCACTTGGCCCCATAATAATGGCGTCATATTTATCGCGTCACTATTCCTGGAATACAGGTTATAGAACGATAGGCATTATGCAATGCTGTCTTGTGCTGTTGTTATTTGTTTCCCTGCCTTTATGGGAAAAAAATAAATCAACCGAAAAACCGGTTCAGCATGCAGTAATACCATTTTCAAAATTATTTTCGATGGTTGGAGTTAAAGAAGTTATGGCTGCATTTTTTTGTTATTGCAGCATTGAAATGATAACCGGATTATGGGGGGCAAGTTTTCTGGTAGTGGAAAAAGGAATAGCGCCCGAAGTTGCCGCTCGATGGATAGCCTTGTATTATATTGGCATAACATCGGGACGTTTTATATCGGGCTTTGTAACCATGCAATTAAGCAACAGGCAAATGGTTCGTCTGGGGCAGATAATTATTGGATGCGGCATTGTTGTATTGGTTTTGCCATTTGAAAAAACCTTGCTGCCGGGGCTTTTTATGATTGGTCTTGGCTGCGCTCCCATATATCCCAGTTTGATACATGAGACGCCTGCAAATTTTGGCAAAGCATATTCACAGGCAATAATTGGCATACAAATGGGAAGCGCTTATGTAGGAACTACCATAATGCCCCCTCTATTTGGATGGATTGCTTCGTGTATGAGTTTTAATATATTACCAATATTTATTGGAATAATATTAATAATAAAAGTTATCATGGTTGAAATGGTAAACAGAAAGGTAAAACAGAGATGTTCTACTTGCCACAATGCAGACATCCGGGTATAATGTTCTCATGGATAAAAAATTATCAAAATTTGCAGAGTTACGCGTCAACGGCGCAGCGTTTAATGAATCGGCGCTTCAAGAAGCGGCGCGGATAGCGATTGCGGTTTCTCTCAAAGTACAAAAAGGGGAACAGGTTTTAATTATCAGCAATCCCAGACCGGATGTCGCCGCGATTGCCGGAGCGTTGTATGACGCAAGCATTGACGCGGGAGGCAGGCCCATTCTGCTGTTTCAGCCGGTGAAAACCCAGCTTGAATTTGCCGATCCGGCGGTGCTTGCCGCTTTTAACGCAAAACCGGAAGTAGTTATTTCTCTGAGCGATGAAAAACTGGGCAAGGATCCTGTGGGCATTGCCTCGCCGTATGAATATGACGGGGTAAAGTATGATCATATTTTTCACCTGCAGCAGTACGGCGAAAAAAGCTGCCGCGCGTTTTGGTCGCCTTCCACCACGGTGGAATCTTTTGTTCGTACCGTACCCATTGATTACGCCGAATTGCAGCGCCGTTGCGATGAGATAAAACAAGTACTGGATAAAGCGATTGAAGTCCATGTTACCGCGCCGGGCGGCACAGACATTATTGTTGGGTTGCGCGGCAGGGAAGCAAAATCCGATGATGGTAATTTTGCCAGTCCTGGTTCAGGCGGTAACCTGCCCGCCGGAGAAACGTTTATCAGCCCGGAAAACGGTACTGCGGAAGGCCGCATCTGTTTTGACGGTTCGATCAGCACCCATGAGGGCGAATTGATCATCAACACGCCCATTGAATGTATCGTGAAAAACGGTTTTGTGGAGGAAATTCGGGGCGGCGCTGAAGCGGATCAATTGCTGCGAACCATTGAGGCCGCCGAACGTAATGCCCGTGACTTTGAGCGGGATGGAAAACTGCCGGCCGGCAGCGGGGAGCTGTATGCCCGTAATGCCCGCAACATTGGCGAGTTGGGCATAGGCCTGAATCCCGCCGCCCGCATCACCGGCAAAATGCTTGAAGACGAAAAAGCCTTTGGCACCTGCCATTTTGCCATTGGTCAAAATTACGACGAAGACGCCCCCAGCCTTATCCACCTGGATGGTCTGGTAAAGAATCCCGTCATTACTGCTATTTTCGCCGACGGCACCAAACAGGTTATTAAGGTGTAGTCCCGCGCTTAAGCCCCTTGCCTTTTTGGTTTCGGATAGGTATCATGGTAATCAGGTTAATGCCTGGCCAAGATGGCTCAGTCGGTAGAGCGGCACACTCGTAATGTGCAGGTCCGGGGTTCGATTCCCCGTCTTGGCTGTATCCCTAATTCCACATTTATTGCCAATATGCTATGCTTTTGCAATGAAATCTGAAAATGTTGCTGCTGCCCTATTGGAGGGAACTCAGCGGATTATCAAGGGGAAGCGGGAATTTCTGGAGTTGCTTGTTGCTGCAATATTTGCTGGCGGTCATGTGCTTGTCGAGGATAATCCGGGATTGGGAAAAACCACGGTGGCAAAGACGCTGGCAAAACTAATTGGCGGGAAAAAGAAATTCATCTTTAAGCGAATCCAGTTTACGCCTGACCTGTTGCCTTACGACATAACCGGCGTTGACGTATTTGATCCCAAAACGCTTAAATTCCGCTTTATGCCGGGCCCGGTACTGGCCAATGTTGTATTGGCCGATGAAATAAACCGCGCTACGCCAAAGGTACAATCTGCCCTGCTGGAAGTAATGGCAGAACGGCAGGTAACCATTGGGCAGGTAAGCCACCGTCCTCCTGAGCCGTTTCTGGTTATTGCCACCGAAAATCCCATCGAAAGCGAGGGGACTTTTCCCTTGCCTGCGGCTCAGCTTGATCGCTTCATGATGAAACTTTCAATGGGTTATCCTGATCGGAATGCGGAACTTACCATCCTTGATGAGAATCCCGCCGAGGAGGGGCTTGCCAAACTGGAACCAGTTATTGATGTAACTGAATTCCTGGCGGCAAAAAAAGCGGCGGCGGCTGTGTTTTGTCATCAGTCGCTCAAAGAGGCAATTGCCGACATTGTACGGGATACGCGGATTCACCGGGCTTTTACCCTGGGGGCAAGTCCGCGCGCCAGTCTGCACTTTTTGGAGGCGGCAAGAGCGCTGGCTGTAGTGCGCGGGCGTAATTATGTTATTGATGAAGATTTGGCGATGCTTGCGGTGCCGGTACTTGCCCATCGGGTAAGGCTTCGCGACCCCAAGGCTCAGGCAGAAAAGTTTATTCGGGAAATTTGCCTTGCCCGAATCTGCACCATAAAAACCGATGGAACCAAAACCAAATAAGCAGACTAGGGCTGCGACGCAGACCAGGGCTCTTTTTGTTCCGCGCCCAATGGGAATTTTTATCCTGGTGATAATCATTCTTGCGTTTATTGTGGGCGCGGTACGGCAGGAATTTGTCCTTGTGTTGGCCGGCGCGGTATTTTTGACCGTATGGATATATTGTCTTGTAATGACGTTACTCCTTGCCGTAATACACAACCGGCGATCCCGCCGCGCTTTTATTCGCATAAGCCCCCGCGAAGTTGCCGCAGGCGATCAGGTAGAAGCGCTCTATTCCGAAGGTGAAGACACTGCGTTCAAAGGCGTTATGGTGCAACTGCCGGGGATTCTGATTCGCTGCCGCCTGCTGCTTGCTACCAAAGACGGGCGGCGTATAAAGTACGATTTTAACCCCGCCCAAAATTGGCTCAGTAAAACCGCGCCGCATTTTTTTACGGCGGAAAAACGAGGCGCATATTTTTCGGCAAATGACGAATTTGCCATTTTTGATATTTTGGGATTTTTCCGATTTGCCTTTCGCTTGTCTGCCGAAAACGGTCATCGCTTGCTGGTCAGTCCCCGTGCGGCAGATGAACCGCTGGTGTTGAGCGCCCGCGCCGGGGAATCCAATTTGCCGCCGGAATTTTCTTTTCAGCGCACCGACAACCTGATCGACCACCGGCCATACATACCGGGAGATGATCCGCGCCGTATCAATTGGAAGCTGTACGGTCACGGCGGCGGGCTTTTTGTCCGTGATGGCGAACGTGAGCCGCCGGCGCAATCGAATATAGTCATTTTAATAGATACCGAATATGATCCTTTGTTATATAGCCCCCCGGCTGCGCGCCGCGGAATCGATGTATTATGCGAGAACGCTTTGGCGGCTGCTCTTGCCTGTGCAGAGTCGGGGATGAATGTGCTTGCCGGTTTTTCCGGCGGCCTCATGCAAGGGGGAAATACCGCGGCAGTACTGGCAACCGCTCTTGCCTGGCCTGCAGCAATGCCATTGCCGGCTGCTGCTGGACTGCCCGCCGTGCCGGATGAATACGGCATTATTGTTTTTGCGCTTCCCCGATCCACTGCCGAAACCTCGGTCATTGATCGATTTCTGAAACATAAATCCCGCACGGTTGAACTGCTGTTTTTCTGCGATAATGACGAACAGCTCAATGCCGCCGAAGTTTGCACCGCACTGTATAACCAGCGATCTGGTGTTAAAGCGGGAATATTTGTTTAGTATGCAGAGCATGGAATCTTCATGCTTGTATATATCCCTACGTTGTAGGGGAAAAAAGGATTGTGCACATACATAAGGAGTTTTTGCATGAAAAAGAAAGTTTTTGTGGCAATGCTGGCGCTTGCGCTGGTATTTGGGGTTGTTCTGACAGGCTGTGAGAGCACCAATTTCATCAGCAAGGAGAACTACGGTACATTTCCCACGCTGACCAGTATTCCGGCCAAGGATTTTATTGGTCTTGGGCTGGTTTTTACGGAAAACGTAATCGAAAACAGCCAGGGCGAAATTTTTACCTACCGCGCTCTTTTGAAAGAGGCGCAGGCGCTTGGCGCCGATGCCATTATCAACGTATCCATAGATGTCAAGCGGGAAACGACGCTTTCAGGGGCGCGGCGTAATGACAAGGAAACATGGTATGGCGCCGCTACTGCCATAAAATATGTTGAGGGAACACTTTCGGACAGTACCACTACCACCACCGGCGGCGTTGCAACCAGCGGCGGTACCGTTACCACAACAGAACGCGTCAGAATGAATGCGTCTGGCCGGTAGTAAATAAGGAGCATTTCTTTATGAAAAAGAAATTAATGTTTGGAGCAATACTTGCGCTTATTCTAACGGGCTGCGTAAGCACCAATATGATAAGCAAAGAGAATAGAGGTACATTTCCCGTACTGACCAGTATTCCAGCCAAGGACTTTATCACCCTTGGGATGGTTTTTACGGAAAATGTGGTTGAGAACGGCCGGGGTCATGTTTTTACCTATCAGGCCCTGCTGAAAGAAGCGCATAAACTGGGAGCCGATACTATCATCAATGTAGCTATAGATATCAAGCATGAAAGCGCCATCTCGATGACACGTCGTAATGACAAGGGGACATGGTACGGCAGCGCCGTTGCCATAAAATATGCCACAGGAACACTGAATGACACAACGACTGTTACCGCAGGCAGCAATGTGGTAGTTACTAAAAGCGTTATTATGAATGGACAAGGCGGTGTTGCGGAGAGCGCTCCGAGCAGCGCTCAGATCCAGGTCAGCGACAAGAACGTTGCAGCCCGCGCTAACAACTGGGTTTCCGGTGATCTGAGCATATTTGGTATTGGAGCGCGCTACGAAAGAATGTTTACCGACAAAGTCTCCCTTGGCGCAACTTTTTTCTATAACTACAATTTATTTGATTTCTGGGGAGTGTATGCCCAGAATGCCGTTGGCGGAGACATCAACATGAGACTTTATCCGGGCGGCCGCAAATTCTACTTTGAGTTTGGCCTGTTGGGTACCGGTTTCATGTCCGGGTATCGGGAAGAATGGCGTTACGAACCGGATTATTATAATGGATATTATTGGACTGGTGGAGGAGATGTCTGGGAAGTCAAAAGATATGAAGGCTCTGGATATATGACGAGCTTTGGGATAGGCTGGAAAGTCGACGTTGGTGAACCCAACAAGTTTTTCCTCAATCCGTTCTTCAATATACCAATGGTATTCAATACGGGAGACGGTTTTTTTGCAGCTTCTATTCGTATGGGCATGGGTATAGGCTACGCCTTCTAATCGCCTGAAACATACGGTGTACCCTAGTCCAAAACGCTGGACTAGGGTACACTATGGGTAATAATGAATAACATTGCCGTTATTTACCGCTCTGTCGCGCTGTTTGCGATTGTATATCAGCTTCGGCTGATTGCTGATGATCTGGCGGATACGGCGGTTTTTTCCGCAACCTTGTATATTGCATTTGCGGCGGCGGTTTTTCTTGCGTTTTTTACCGTAGATGGAAAAAAAATAAAACCGCTTGCGGCAATTATTACTATCGGGCTTATTCCGTGGGTTGCCAGAGCTTTTATTGCCATGCCCGGAGCGCTAATGCCCGGTACGGTCGGCTTTGATGCCCTTCTGCTTAATTTTGACCGGAACAATTTTGTTTCCCTACTGCCGTTTTACTGGATTACCGCAACCACATTGTTTGCCATTCGCTCGCGCCTGTTTCTGCGGGCTGCCGTCATCGCCGATATCGCGCTTTTAATCGTGGTGTTTGGTTTTACCCCTGTTTCCGATATCGCCATATACCGCTGGCCCATTGTACTGATTGTACTGATTGCCGGCATTGTTTTTTTACAGGCTTTGGCGCTGCTGTATTCCCTGCCGCCTGAAATCAATCTGCGAAAGAGTGAAAAAATTACCGCAATATACGCGCTGCTATTGGTGGTTTTTATCGGCGGCCTGTTATTTTTGAAACCGTCGCAGGAACGGGCAGCCCAAAAAGGCGGGGGGCTGCTGGAACCAAAACTGTTCAGTTTTGATTTTTCCCAGTTTCTCAGGCTGGAATCAGAGATCAGCATGACCGATGATCTTGTATTCATCGTCAAAAAAGATCCTCGTGACGATAATATTCTGCTGCGCCGCTCGGTTATGTCGGGTTACAGCAAACGGCAGGGGTTTTATCGCATTGAAGAAATCGATGAAAAAATTCATCCGCTGCGTTTGCCGTCACGCCCGACGATTTTGTTTCCGCCGGAAATTGAATCAGCAGAGCGGGTTTTTCAGGAATACTTTATCGTCAATTTTGACGCGGCCGCGTTTATCGGCATGAAAGAACCGGCGGAAATTATTCCCTATGAAAGCTGGGATTCGTCTTCGTTTAAATCCGCGTATGCGGTAGAAAGCCTGGCAAACAATATGCTCTTTATCGGTGATGATGCTTCGTATGCCTGGCCAAGTCCGGAATCGCTTGGGTTAAGCGAAAAAGAATTTGCGCTGTATACCGCCTATGGCGATGATGAGCGTATTCGATCTCTGGCGGAAGAATTAACCGCCGGCTTTGACAGTTACATCGAAAAAGTAGAAATAATTTATGATTGGCTGAAATACGGAGAATACAGTTATAGCCTTAAACCCGGCATTGCCCCGGATGGAAATCAGCTTGCGTGGTTTTTGTTTCACTCCAAAAAAGGGTACTGTTCCTATTATGCTTTTGCCATGGCGTTGATGCTCCGTTCATTGGGAATTCCGGCGCGGGTGGCGGCAGGTTTTTTTATCGATTTCGAGTCCGGCGTCTTTGATTATTATCCGGTGCGGGCGGATATGGCCCATGCCTGGGTCGAAGTGCCCTTTCCCGGTTATGGCTGGATAGAATTTGATCCCACATCGGAATATTTGGCGGAGGGTGAGGAATTTCGTTTTTCCGCTGGTGTGGATCCTCATTTGCTTGAACGGCTTATGCGGGAGATTCTGGAAAACCGATCACGGCTGCGGGTTAAAATGGGTCATGACAGCAAAGAATCGGCAAGCGGCATTCATTCGCTGGCCCGTTTCACTGCGGCTTTTTTGAAAAAAGCGTTATTCCCGTTATTAATACTGTTACTATTAATCGTGTTTGTGTTAATGAGATGCGGCTATGTATGGTTATCAATTATTGGCAGTAATAATCGCAGAAAGGCAGTTCATTTGTGGAAGCATGCCCGCAGACGACTCTGGCTTGCGGGATTTGGCAGTTCCGGATTGATAGAATCCGAATGGGCGCTGCGCAACGATGCTTTTGTCAAGGGAATCTACGCCATGTATCTTGGGGCTGCTGCCGCCCGGTTTGCGCCGGAGTATCATGACAAAGACTTTGTTTCAATGCAAGATGCGTACCGTCTTTTTTCCGATTCGTACCAAAAAAGCATTTCCCTCTGGCGGCGTCTGCTTGCATGGGTTTTTCCGCCCTTTGCCTTTTTTGAAGGCGCTGTACGCAGGAATGTAAAATTGATCACAATGGTGTCGCTTATTTTGTTGGCAGGCATCAGTACCGGAGCGCAAAACGCCGAAGCTGATATTGACGCAGATACATTGTACCACAACGCGATTGAAGCAGAATATGCAGAGTACTGGGAGCGCGCTATCGAACTGTATCGGGAAGGCGGCGCGCAATATCCCCATGATGTACGGTTTCCCCGTTCTCTGGGCCGCCTGTATTACAGCCGTTCACTGTATGGCCTTGCCTGGGATGAGTACCGGAAAGCGGAATTGATGCACCCCTTTGACATTTTTGTTTTGCAAAGACTGGCAAACATTGCCGGTTATCTTAACCGCGATCGCACCTCAGTCGCATATCTGGAAAAAGTGCTTTTAATTGATCCTGATAATCGGGAAGCCATTGCCAATCTGGGCTGGATGTATTATAAAGTCCACCGGCTTAATGACGGCGAACAGCTTCTGCTTTCGGCGATTGAGCGTTTTGGCAGTGAAGCTGATTTTGCCATGACGCTTGCGACGGTTTATTCGGATATGTATCGTTATGATGAAGGGAAGCACTGGTACACACAATCCATAGCTCTTGCCGGACTGGCGCGGAGTTTTGTCGCCGTGGCGTATTATAATCTTTCGATTCTTGAATCGCGTTTTTACCGGTATGCTCTTGCAATGGATGCGGCAAATGCTTCGCTTAACTCCCAAAACCGCGCATCGGGTCTTTTATCGCAGGGGGAACTGAATGTGCGCCGGCTGGAACTGGAACAGGCTCAGGCAAATTTTCAGGATGCCCGTGAAATAGATCCTTCTCCGCTGGCAAAACTTAACCTTGCGCAAGTGTACCAAATTTCCGGCAGACTGGATGAGGCCAGACTATATGCCCTTGACTGCCTGAAAGCAAGCGACCATACATGGATGATGCATTACGGCATAGACCCAACGCGCTACAAACGGGATATCCATGAAATTCTCCATAAG
>WQXQ01000069.1 GCA_009784775.1 Treponema sp. | reverse complement strand
ACTTTCATCCTGTATTCCTTTCTGTGCGGGTACTTGCAGGCGAACCAATGTTCCCTCTCCCCGCTCGCTGGTAATTTCAAGACTACCGCCCAAAAGCGCGGCTCTTTCGTTCATGCCGCGGATGCCCAACGACAAATCCGAATACGCTCTGTCAAATCCCCTGCCGTCATCGGAAATACCGATGGAAATATTACCGTCAGGATCGCAGCGCAGTATGACAATCGCCTCGGCGGCCTGGGCATGTTTTTCCACATTGGTCAGGGCTTCCTGCACTATACGAAAAATTTGCAGCTGTTTTTCTTCGTCCAGAAAATCAATTTGTATGTTTTCCATTATATCAATGCGGCAATTAATCCCGATGCGTTTGCCGAAATCAAGGCAAAGCCGCCGCAGGGCATCGGGCAGTCCCTGAAAACGAAAATCCGGCGGGATAAGGTAATCGCATATATCCCGCACTTTGCGGATAAGATCCGTTTGACGCAAAGCCGCTTCGGCGCAGCGCTTTTCCCGCTCGGGTTTATCTTCGGTCTTGCCGATTTTATTCATTTCCAGTGACAAATACCGTAAGTCCTGCGCAATGGTATCATGCAGTTCCCGGCTCAGCCGGGAGCGTTCCTTTTCCTGTGCCAAAAGCGTCGCGCGGGTAAAATCGGAACCTTCCGCTTCCCGCCGCAGCGAGCGGGTCAGCGCCTTGTACAAAAGCCATATTACAAAAGCGGTAAGGGCTAAAAAAACGATGAACACCACAAGCAGACGAACATATGCGCCGCCGGCAAATTGTTCCGCTTGCGCATCCTGCATCATGGCCTGCATAAGATTACCGGAAATATCCGCAGAAATGAGCATGGCTTTTTCCCGATCGCCGTTCAATACCGCTTCACGAAGAGAAAGCGCCAACCCGGCGGCATCCTGTATTCCCGGCATTTCATTGGGTTCGGAAGGACCAAATGTTGTATTCGGTGAAATGGGAGCAAGCCGGTATATGCGGTACATTTCAGAAGTAAGATACGACTGTATCGACTGACGGAATGTGTCAATAGCTTCAAGCGTATGGTTTTCCATTTCTCCCGCAGCAAGGCGGCGTTCAACAATCGCCCACTGCGCAACGATGCCTAAAATACCAGCGCTTTGACTGTTATCTCTGGCGGCACAGGACAAGGCATTCATCATAAAAAAGAAAAACGCTCCAAGCACAATGTTTTTTGACACCACAGGAACAGTATAGGGTGTCAATCACACTATTTCAACCGCTCATTTAATGATACACTTATCCCATGCCTGAAAAGCGCATCACCCGATTATTGCAACTGTGTCTGCTCTGTATTCTGGCTGCAGGGGCAAACTTTTTTCTCAATACCCTCAGTGTGTATTTAATAAAGATTCCCCTGTTTTTGGATACCGTTTTTAATGCCGCAGTTTGTTTTGCCGCCGGCCTTATCCCCGGCATTGGTACCGCACTGCTGTCATATACCGCGCTTGGAATCAGAAACGGCGGCTTTGACCCTTTCATACTGTGCGCCATTGCCGAAGTCCTGCTGGTGTGGCGTCTGAAACCGGCCACTATCGAAGAACAGCCGGCAAACACCCATCCGGCATCAGCGCTGACCTCATTTGTCAGCGTTTTCGCAAGGCTTATGTTGTTGTACATCGTGTGCTGTATAACGATAAGCATTCTGGGCGGCTTAATTGATTTTCTCTTTTACACCGTATTGGCAAATTCCAAACAATACTTCAGCGCAGAAGATACGTTCAAAATAGGCCTTTTACGAAACGGCATTCCCGTATTGGCAATGAACATTCTTTCCCGTATTCCGGTCAATCTGGTCGATCGGTTCATTGTCATTTTCGGCGGATACTTCGCCGCAAAACTTATGCGCGCAAGTCTGGCCGTAAAACCAATGGGCGATTGACACCTTTTTTTTCCTCGCGAATTTGTAATCGTATCATGTTGACAACAAGCGTCGATTACGAACAGTTTTCTGGATTCAGCCCGAAGCGAGGGCGTGGACTTCTTCAACAGGCATTTGTACCGCTTGGGCTATCATCTCTACAGGCATTTGCATCGCAAACAAATTCCGTGCTACTTCGGCTTTACCTTTTGCAATACCTTTTGCTTCTCCCCGTGCAATCCATTCGGGAAGGAGGCCGGCTTCGGTCAAAATTGATTCGAGTGTTGGCGCTGTTTTCATATCAAGTACCTCCAGAAATGCGTTACGATTTGCCCGCAATAATATGTTGAAATACGCGTCCAGCGGCATCTTTTCTTGCCACTGTTTTGTCTCTTTGAGTATACCATCAGCGTTACGAATTTCCAAGTCATTTCGCAGGGATTTAAGCCACAAAAATTTATTCGATTTTTTTTCACACAAAGGCGCGAAGACACGGAGGAAGATACCCTCTCTTTTTTCCCTCTTCCCTCCGTGCCTTGGTGCCCCCGTGCCTTTGTGTGAATTTATTGTCATCTCAATTTACACACCCCTCGCGAAGATTCTCGCTAAGGCGCAAAGGACACCAAGAGCGCTAAGGGGAGAAAAAAAGGGAAGAAAAAACCTCCGTGGATACAGGCGGTTTCTTTCACTGCTCTTTTGTACTGGTCGTTTCTTTCGGGAAAAACCTACTTAAGACCTACTTGACAAATAAGAAAAATGTATGTATATAATATAATAGGGTGTTAATTGGGTAAAACGATTGTTAGCGATGATGGACGCTTTGAGTGGGATGAAGAAAAAGATAGGCTTAATAAGGCAGAGCATGGGCTCTATTTTTCTGAAGTCCTGCCAGCTTTTGAAGATCCCTACCTCCTTGAGTTATATGATGAAGCCCATTCAACCCTTGAAGAGACACGATTTAAGGGGTTAGCGGAATTACAGGATTTCATAGTTCTGTATTTATCTTATACTGAAAAGGCGACTGGTCGTACAAGAATAATATCGGCACGACCCGCTGAGCCTATTGAGGAGAGGGCTTATTATGAATGGCGTAAAAACTTTATCACCTGAAAGAATTGCAGAAATAAAAGCTTTTAAAAATACCAATTTTTCTGATTGTCCTGTTATGACAGAAGAAGAACTGAAGAAACTTCGTCCCAGGCATCCTGAATATTTCAAACCCAAAAAACAGGCCATCCAGTTTCATCTTGAACCTCAACCAGGCTTTTGAACTGTAGATTCAGTAAATTTACACACCCCTCGCGAAGGCTCTCGCTAAGGCGCAAAGGACACCAAGAGCGCCAAGGGGAGAAAAAAGAGGGAAGAAAAAACCACTGTGGATACAGGCGGTTTCTTCTTCCCTTTGTTCTTTGTTCTCTTTTTTTTGTTCTTTTGCTCTTGCTTTACTGACAGGTTCCTCCGCATGAGCCATTACACTCAATGGAATGGATCCTTTGGTTAAAACTGTTCCAGCCAGCGGTTCCCCTGTATGCAGCAGCGCTCCCCACTGGAACCTTTATTTGCCAACCTAAGCTGTTACCAGCAAATATAGTTGTCCCTAGCGTCACAGACGGTATCGGTGCACGGCAAAAAACCCGGAGAAGACTTTTGCACTCAGCAAAGGCGAGGTTACCGATGGAGATTAGTCCCCACTCGGGTAGGGTAATCTGGCCTAGACTCGTACACCCATAGAAAGCGTAGTTGCCGATGGATGTAAGTCCATCAAGGAAAGTAATCTGATTAAAACTCGTTAGCATATAGAAGGCAAAATTGCCGATGGAACTCAGTCCCTTTCCTCTGAAGGATCTGAGATTGGTAAAGTTCCTAAAGGATGCAGTAGCGGATGAAGTTCCATCCGGTATGCTTTTTGCCGTATCGGGCAAGGCTATGAACACGATTTTGTCCTTCCCGGTTGCGATAGAGGAAACGGGATTAAACACCGTACCGTCCATGGTACAAGCGGAAAGGTCAAGGGCAACAAACCTGCCTGCTGTTTCTATTACGTCTAACAGGTTCTGCCAACCGCTATTTGCCTGCGTCATGGTTTCCAGATTAATTATTATGGGAAGAAACAACGGACTATTTTCGGCATTGGTCGGCTGCCATCCAAGGTAAGTTGTTACTTCATCAATACTGGTAAAGAAAAATGTAATAGACCAGCGGGCAAACAGAGTTATTCGACCGGTCACCGGCGTGGCGAAATTATACCGCTCACCTCCTATCGGTTCGGTATACCAGCCTTCAAAAGAAGAGAAACTTCTACTCGGCGCAGGAATGGGAGCAGCAACGGCGGTACCGCTATTAACCTGAATCGTCATATTGTCGGAATCGCCACTCCAATTACCAAAATTGGGGTCAAAGGTTACGGTGAAGGCAGGAGGCGGAGCATCATTGGTCGTACCGTTAGGGCAAGCAGCAAGGAGTACAATGGTAATGGCGCAAAAGACTCCAATTGTACGGTTTATATTCATGAGTTTCTCCTTACATTCCAAAAGTAATGCCATGCCAATAATCAAGACCCGCAGTACCTACGGTAATTTCAGTCCAGTTGATGCCGTCTGTTGAATATGCCATTCTGCCCACATTGCCGGGTATCCCGCCGACTGCTATCCATAGGCCGTTGCCGTAGGTAACATCAATCCAGTTTGATGTACCTACGATAATTTCGGTCCAGTCGATACCGTCCATTGAATATGCCATTCTGCCAAAGCCGCCAACAGTTGAGCCGGTTGCGACAAATACGCTATTACCATACTTGACGCTATTCCAGGTGTAAGCACCTACGGTCATGTGGGTCCAGAAAAGACCATCGGGCGAATATGCCATACGGCCCTCATCGCCGACTACTACAAACCGATTATTACCATAGGTAATTTTATTCCAGTTTGCAGAACCTTCAAAATATGGTGTCACCCAAGAAGTAGCATTCACTGAATTGGTCATTCTACCGGAAGTACCAACTGCTACCCATCGATCGTTCGCATAAATAACATCACTCCAATATTTACTATTACCATTAATAGCAGTACCTACGGAGAGTACTGTCCACTCAACGCCGTTGGTTGAATATGCTATTCTGCCAGAGGATGTATTAGTGCTACCCCAAGAGTAGTCGCTCCTGCCGACTGCTAGCCATGTGCCATTAGCATAAGTAATACCATCCCAATTGGAAATATTAAAGTTGCCTTCTATAGAAGTTGAATTATTATTATTAACTATTACAGTATTACCTACAAAAGTTTCTGTCCAGTTGGCAGTACCGCTTGCTGAAAATGCAATGTTATAGAAAGGGTTGCTGTCGGTGTTTGCGCCAGTCCTATGACGAACTGCCATAAACTCATTGTTACCAAAAGCAATGCCATTCCAAGCGGTTGTGCCTACAGCAATTTGTGTCCAATTGATGCCATCTTCTGAATTTGCCATTCTGCCATTGAGGCCGATTGCCACAAATGGCACTGGATCCGGTTGAGCTAGTGCATAAAGCGAACTAAAATCATAAGGAATAGGCAGCATTTCACCCTCATCGGTTCTGCCGAAGTTGCCGAGAGTGATTGGGTCATAATCAAGTCTGTAGGTATACGATGGTACTCTCGCGCATATCGATATTTCCGGTGTACCCACCACTTCCCTATGCCTATCCAGCCGTACGGTAAAATACACATCGGTAGTTGCGAACAATGTAATGCGGTAGCGTCCCGCCGGTTCACCATTATTACCGACCGTAACAGATACGGTGTCTGTGGTACTATTTGTCTTTGTTTGCGCTGTTTGGAATGTATCGGTGAAAGATCGCGCCGTTGTCGTTGAATGAGTTGTGGTGGTGTTTGATACCTTCGAACTGGCACCTGCGCTAAAAAAAGAAAGGTTCAGTTTTGCACTGACATCTCTTCTACTTTGTGTATTGGTCGAGGTGGTGCTTTCCGTGATTGTTTGTTTTATTGACTCGCTTACCGTCTCTGCAACACTTTCACTCTGTGCGCGACCGACTGACATTGGCGTTCTTCCGTCATAATCTACAACGGCACCGGAAGCTATCGGCACATTATTAATATGGCCCAAATAAATAACATAGTTGTCGATGCCTCCTTCCCGTTCATAATAGATAACATCAAGATATTTGACCGTGTCCCCCCCCGTAAGGGACTGGTCTAAGGGATCATCGACCATAACGGCGATGGTGGTTTCCTCATCAAAATTTGTCCACGCGGGAACAACCTGGTACCGTTCGGGGTACGTGAATGCGAGCCCGCTACTAACGGGGTCAGCCTCGGTGTTACAGGATAGTACCAAAAACACCGCCAAAAGGGTCATTAATCCCCAAAATTGTTTTTTGTGCATATATATGCCTCCTAAAAATAAAGATACTTGAGCATAATATACCACCTTTTCGTAATTACGTCAACTTTTTTTGACAAACCACTCCCTTTGTTCTTTTTTCATTGTTCTTTGTTCTTTAACTTTACTTTACTTTACTTTACTTTGCCGCAAAACTTATGCGCGCAAGTCTGGCCGTAAAACCTCTGCGCCATTGCGATATACATGACCGGGCTTTGTCCTCTCCGGCAGATAACAATGCATAAGGATGCGAATAGTGCGGGGTAAGATTGTATCTGCGGTTCTGGCTTCCTGTACGGCAAAAAGAGCAAGCTCCCCTGCTCTGCCGGTTTGACGCAGAGCGGCAGCGGGATTCACGGCATCCACATCATCGGTTTGGGAAAAAATAATGGACACAATATCTGGTTCCGCAAGATGGTTTTGTTCAAGAAGACAATCGTAGAGCCGGGCGGTTTGTTCGCGTATATCCTCCGCCGTGTTCAGGCATTGAGTTGCTCCGCGCAGGGCGTACAGCCGTTTCTCGCTCATCCATAACCTCCCACCGTAGCGATAATCAATGAATTCAGTATTGCCAGACCAGCGCCAAAAACGCCGGCTGCAAAGAAAAAACAAAGGGCAAGAATATAACGCGCGCAGGGACGATTCACCAAACGCAAAACAGTGAATCCCATGGCAAAAAGCGAAAAGGCGCACAGCAGTAATGACGCATACCGTAACATATGCAGGAGAATGAACAGCGTGTTATCTGAAAAACCGGGATCCGTTATGCTGCCGATCAGATAAATCGTGAATATGATCAGCGAAAGCGCAAGGGCAACGTATGACCCTCTCCTGGCATATTTCGAAAAAATCCATCTGCGGAACGGCCTTTTCTGCCTTAATTTTCCCATAATTCCCTTTATCCTGGTTGTCTTGACTGTCTTTTTATGATATCATACATTTTCAGTATGAAGAAGTTCCTGACTACGATATTGATCCTCATTATACTCACGGGATTGGGCCTGTTTTTCGGATGGGCTCAAATGGGGGTTCCGCCCGACTCATTCGGGGTTATGCGGTCCAAAACCCACGGAATGGACCAAAAATTGATAAAATCCGGCGAATTCAGGTGGGTTTGGTACAAACTTATCCCCACCAATGTCAAAACGGCCGTTTTCCGCCTTAATCCCGTACACTATACATTTTCGGCAAAAAACACGCTTCCATCAGGCACTATCTATGCCGTTTTTGCCGGAATACCGCAACAGAGCTTTTCCTGGGAAATCAACGCACATATATCCTTTGCCCTGCAGCCCGAAGCCCTTATTCCCCTGGTTGCTGCCCATACCATCGACTCTCAGGAAGCATTGGCCTTTTACGAACAGGACATTGCGGAGCAGATTGCAGCCTTTATCCTGCGCGGCATGAATTCAGGGGCGGAGTTCGCTGAATACACCGAAGCGCTGCTCAAAAACGGGGAAAGCCCGGAACTTGAACAGCAGATTGCAAAGGAATTCCCCCTGATTACCCAATTGTCGCTCAGGGTAAGTTCCGCAACCGTTCCCGATTTTGCCCTATACAGACAGACAAGAGCATTATATGAAGTATATATTGCCTTTCAAAAAGAACAGGTATCCATAAGTATGCAGGAAAAAGTAAAAGAGCGCATCGCATTGTACCAACGCTTTGACGAACTGGAACGATACGGCCAGTTACTGACCAAATTTCCGGTTCTGCTTGACTACCTGCTGATTGAAAATGGCAAGGATAAGTAAAGGAAAAAAATGACAAAGAAATATAGAGCTCTGGCGTTATTATTGACTGTATCAGGAATGGTATATGGTCAAGCAGCCAGTAATTTTTCAGCCGACACCGATTATGAATTTAAAACCGAAGGAGACGGCGCCGGAAGAACCATCGTTATAACAAATTACCGGGGTACATCAACCAGTATTTCCATTCCGGACACATTGGGCAGTATTCCTGTATTGCGAATCGAAAACGGCGCTTTCCGCAGAAAAAACCTGACGAGCATAACAGGGTTCCCGCCGCTCATGGGGGAATACTCTTTTGCGGATAATCGCTTAACCGATGTCACTATACCCGGCAGTATCAGAACAGTCAGCGCCGGGGCTTTCAGCAATAACCGGATCACCAGGCTTACTATTGAAGAAGGCGTTTATTTTATTGGCGAAAGCGCATTCCGGGGAAACGGGCTGCATGAAATAGTCTTACCCGATTCCGTTATAGGCGTTGCAGATAACGCTTTTGCGGGAAATCCTCTGACAGCCATTACGCTTGGCAGAAACGTAGAATTTGCGCGGTCGGCGGTTGACAGTGACTTTACCGGATTCTATCTGAACAGCGGCAGTCAGGCAGGCACTTATGTATACAGAGACGGCCGGTGGATCAATCAGGACGCGGAAGATTCTGATTACTATGAAGGCTTTCCGCTGGAAACAGACTGGGAAGGGTATGTACCGGAATTGTATTCCAAAGGCGATCAGGTTTTCATTATCTCCTTTGGGGTTATATTTCCCACCGTTTTTTTTAATAACGGATCGGTCATAGATCATAATTTTGATCCGCCGGTGGGCGGATCGGGTTCGCTGGGATACAGTTATTTTTTGGGTCCTCATTTTTACCTTGGCGGCGAAATTGGCATTAAATTTAATTATACCATGGGCCAAAATACCATTTTCCTTATACCCATTGGACTGCGCACCGGATGGCAGTTTCTATACCGCCGTTTTGAATTTCCGTTAAATTTGACCGTTGGCATAGCGCCTCAGCGATATCTAAACCTTGGCTATGCGGGGTTATTTGTGAAGGGCGGCGCTTCCGCGTTCTATCGTTTTAATCCGGACTGGTCATTTGGATTAAACTGTGACTGGAATTGGTATCCTCAGTGGCCCAAGGACGAAGGAAAAAGGGTGCCATCAAAAGATATGTATGGCAATATAATCGGCCTTACCATTTCCGCACGTTATCATTTTTAGGCAGGAACAGACATGAAAATACATACACTATATACCATTATACTTTCGCTGGGGATTCTTGCTGCGGTCTCATGCAATCAGGATCCTATTTTCTATACCATATCAAAAGAGCCGCCTCCTCAGGAACCACTGATCAAGGGCGGCCCCACCAACATGGTCGTATTTCACCGGGAGTATCACACACCCGATCCTGCCGCCGTTAGTAAATCCGCATTGAAAGCGGCCATTACCAATGCCCAATCCCTGCACAATGTAATTATTCTATCCGCCGACGGCAGTGAGCTGCCAGACGGAACTGAATGGGCGCAGGCAAGCGCGCTTGATGATTTCCAAACCGCCATTAACGATGCCGAACTGGTACACGGCAATATTGCTGCGACCAGGGCGGAATTTGATGCTGCAACTGCCGCATTAAACAATGCAAGAACCGCGTTCATCGCGGAAATCAATACCGTACCCGGCGGTACAGTTACCGATGCAAAAGATATACTTGAAGCCGCAATTGACAAAGCCGAAAAGCTATACGATTCGGTGATAGAATCCGAAGATGGCACCGATGTGGCAATCGGAGCCAATTGGGCGCCAGAAACCATTCTGGTTACATTCCGAAATGCCATTGACGAAGCGATCGCAATATTTGAAGATCCGGATGCGGGACAGATAGTGATAACAAACGAAGTTACCGCGCTGAAAAACGCAATTGACACATTTGAAAAGACAATCGTCATCCGTGTTCCCATTCTCTACGCTGCGTCCGGCAACAACCTCTACTGGTATGCAAAAGCGAATCGAGGTACCGGTAATTCCAGATGGAATTTAGGCGAATACCATATTCCGCAGCCCGGAGGAAAAATTATTGCTCTTGCCGTTACTAACAACCGCCTGTATGCGCTTAGTCTGGAAGGCAATAACGTAAACGCAACGCTAAGATATATAGAGCGCAATACCAACCATTGGACTTCCGTTGGCAGTGGTTCGCTTCAGTCTATCCATGCGGATCCTGAACAGCCATGGCTGTTTGCCAGCGCCCGCAGCGGAAGCAGTTATGTCATTTTGTACTTGAATAATAATACTGATACCCTGGAATTAATAGCTGATACAGGAAATACAGAAATGCTCTCCGGCGCAGTCTACCGGGACAATATTTATTACCTGTCCACACAAGGCAAAGGGGTTTTTCAGGTAGCAATAGCCGATCTTGAAAACAATCTTGCCCAAATCGAACAACTTACAGAGACTACCACCATCGAGGGCGCCGCTCTTGATAATAACCGAATGTTCATGAGCATGATCAAACTGGAAGATGACATGATTATCGCGGTTGAACGAAAGGATGGATATCTGTACGAGATAAAAAACAATAAAACATTCGAGAAGATGCGATACGCCGACGGCACTCAGATAGCAACCGGTAATTATGCCACCGGCGCTCTTGCCCTTTGGCAGGAGTTTCCGGCTCCAACCGTCGGCAGAAAGATGCTCATTGCCGGCGTACAGGGCAGTTTGTTCACGACCATTTCATCATCTCATACTCATGGATATGTCGAATTTGTATTGCATGAGAGTAATGGGGCGTTTCATTTAGATCCCATTCACCGCAGTATCAAACCCAACATAACCGTACACAACAATACGGATCGCTATACGGCAACTATCGGCAAACATCCGCTCAATCATTTATTTCAAGCGCCCGAAGGTGTCGACAGTAATATACTGTTCTTCGCTTCTACCCAAAGCGCCGGTCTGTGGTCGTATAAAGAGAGGCCTGGCAGCGGGTTGCAATGGAACGCGGAAAACTAGCGTTACCGGCAATGGATGATCTTTTTTCTGAAAAACAAAGCCAAGGGCAAAGTCCCCTTGCCGATAGAATGCGGCCCCGTATACTTGAAGACATTGTCGGACAGGATCATATTGTCGGACCGGGGCGCTTGCTGCGCAGGGCAATTCAGGCAGACCGTCTTTCATCAATAATTTTTTATGGACCGCCGGGGACGGGCAAAACGAGTCTGGCGCGCGTTATCGCCAACACCACCAGAGCAACATTCGAAAGCCTCAACGCGGTGCTGTCCGGCGTAAAAGACATACGCGCCGCCATTGACCGCGCCGATGAGCGGTTCAGATTATACAGCAAGCGCACTATTTTATTTGTTGATGAAGTACACCGCTGGAATAAAGCCCAGCAGGATGCCCTGTTACCCTGGGTAGAAAACGGCACGGTCATTCTGGTGGGGGCAACCACGGAAAATCCTTTTTTTGAGGTAAACCGCGCCCTGGTCAGCCGCAGCCGTATTTTTCAGCTCAAATCATTAAATGCGGAAGGCTTAATGGAAACCGCCCGAAAAGCCATTGCCGATCGCGAGCGCGGTTATGGAAAATGGCAGGTTCATTTTGCGGAAGGGGCGCTGGAGCATTTGGTAGAAGTTTCCGGCGGCGATGCCCGCAGTCTGTTAAACGCGCTGGAACTGGCCATTGAAACGAGCCCCGCCTCATGGCCGCCTGCCGATGATGAAACTATTTTTATCTCCATGGAGGCCGCCGAAGAAAGCATTCAGCGCCGGGCCGTACTGTACGACCGTGACGGCGATTACCATTTTGACACGATCAGCGCCTTCATCAAAAGCGTGCGGGGCAGCGATCCCGATGCCGCCCTGTACTGGCTGGCAAAAATGGTTCGTGCCGGCGAAGATCCCAGTTTTTTGTTCAGGCGTATGATCATTCTTGCCAGCGAAGATGTCGGTCTGGCTGACCCCCATGCCATTTCCGTGGTTATCTCCTGCGCCGAGGCATTTGATCGCATCGGATTCCCCGAAGGCAATTTCCCTCTGGCTCATGCCTGTCTGTACCTTGCCACCGCCCCCAAGTCCAATACCACCATGGCCTTTTTTGACGCGCTCAAAGAAGTTGATCGTGAAGACGCCGAAGTTCCCCGGCATTTGCGCGATGCAAGCCGCGATGCGGAAAGTTTTGGCCACGGCGAAGGTTATATTTACCCTCATGCCTACCGGGATCATTGGGCAGCCCAACAATACCTTCCCACGGCGCTGCGCGGCAGAACTTTTTATATTCCGTCGATAGTGGGCCATGAGGGAAAAATCCGGGAAGCAGTGCTGCAAAAACGGGAACTGCAGGCAGCTGTGGTGTTAGGCGATAACGGTGATGGCGACGAGATACTCACCTGGTCGGCGGCAGCAAAGGGCCGGGAGGGCTGGTTCAAACGGCTTGAATCCGGCAGAAGCGCCCGCCTGCTTTCCGACCGTGATGCGCTATTCAATGCCAACGGCAATGCCGCCGCCGCCCTCCCCGCCCGCCATAGCCGTGTGCTTATTCCCCTTGCGCATGACGGCCTTTTGCTGTGGGAAAGCCTGCGCCGCTGCCCCGAAGGGTTAACAGCAGCCATAGTAGACAATGAAGCAGCCCGTGAAGCATTGTTCCGTTATGCCGCCGTACTGGATCAAACCGAACAGCCGGAAATTGCCGTACTGGAGTCAGCGTTGCTGCCCTCGCCGGAACAAGCCGCCCAATGGTTTTCATCGCCTGTCTTTGACCGTATATTGCTGCGGGAACCCTGGAGAAAAAGTTTCGGAGGGCAGACCCCTCAGGCCGCATTTGCCGATCTTGCATCCGCCGCAAAACCATTGCTTGCTCCCGGCGGCTGCCTGATAGTACTCTGCTCACCGCCATCGTTAGGCGAAAAAATATCCCGCATTATACAGGACGAATGCGGCGGCAGCCACAATCTGGCCGAAGCAATACGCCGGGCGGAAGATGCCTTTTTTTCCCAGCCCTCCGATCAGGCAGACGGATGGAACTGGGACGGCGACGGCCTGTCAGACGCATTTGAATCGCAGGGATACAAACTCAATATCGAAACCATTGCGCAAAAAGAAGAACGGCTCATCAGTTCCAAAGACCTTGACGTTTGGTTTGATCGCGAAAAATCCCGCTGGGGCGCATTTATGGCAAAAACCCTTTCACCAGAAGAGTTCACCCAGACCGAAGAAGCCCTGCGCCGCAGAATGCAGACCGGCCCGCTATTATGGCGCTGGAAGAGTTTGTTGGTGGTGGGAACCTGATAAACCTTCACCAGTCTGTTCCAGTACAAAGAATAAAGAACAGAGAAAAAAAGTAAATTATTTTCCGAAAACACTTGACGTATAGTACCATATATAGTATCATATAATTATGGCGGGCATCAAGGAACAAATGAACATAAAAAAATACCTTGAACGTCCGTATCATATTATTATTCAGCACATTACCGATGAATCAGGATCGTACTATTTTGCCACGGTGAAGGAATTTGACGGCTGTATGAGTCATGGTGATACCCACGCCGAAGCCTTTGACAACATACGGGAAGCAATGAAAGGGTGGATTGAAACAAAACTTGAAAACGGTTTTTCAGTTCCCGATCCGATAGACGACAGCCAGTACAGCGGCAAATTTGTGTTACGAGTACCCAAGAGCCTTCACGCCCGCCTGTCTTTGGAAGCAGAACAGGAAGGGGTGTCTCTTAACCAATATGCCCTTTACAGGCTAAGCAGATAACCTCTTGCAGAGTTTACTCTTTTTATTTTGAAGATTTGCTTTCCCTTTCCAATAGTACCTTGAGTTTTTGGGATAATGAAGACGATGATTTTACTGCGATCCCCCGGATGGTTGGGCGGCGGGGTGCCAAAAACAGATGGGGGAGACCGACTGCGTAGCCGCAGCACGGCATTCTGTCTTGCAACTAATCATACGGTAATTCATATTGCAGATTGTCCTCATGCTTAGTGTGCCGTGCCGCATTTTCTGTACGCTTAGTT
>WQXQ01000068.1 GCA_009784775.1 Treponema sp. | reverse complement strand
TTCCTTAGCTTGGCAAAATACGCCGCAAGGGATTTGGCTTCAGAATACTCTTCTTTAACCAATTTAGGGGCATTTTTAAGCGCAGGGAAATAAAACTGATTGGAATAATCCAGCAACATACGGTGACTGGACATTGACTGTCCAATTACGCGCATACAGTCCTTCATCTTCCTTATCCATTCACGGGGAAGACCGTCCCTGCCACGCTGGTAGAACAAAGGAATAATATCACGTTCAAGCAGATCGTACAGGGCATTGCTTTCAACATCATCCTGGAGCCTTTCATCCACATATTGTTCGCCGTGACCTATGGCCCAGCCCACTTCGGGAGTGTACGCTTCATCCCACCAGCCATCCATAACAGAACAGTTCAGGACGCCGTTCATCGCAGCCTTCATGCCGCTGGTACCGGATGCCTCCATTGGCCGCCGCGGGGTGTTCAGCCATACGTCGCCGCCCGATGTCAGGTACTTGGCAACGGTCATGTCATAGTTCTCGACAAACACAATCCGGCTGGTCACATCATATTTTTCGGCAAAATGGATAAGATCGCGGATCAATTCTTTGCCGGGCATATCATGGGGATGGGCCTTGCCGGCAAAAATAAGCTGAATGGGCCGATCATTGTCTTTTATCAGGCGCAGCAATCGTTCCGGATCGCGCAGCAGCAAATTTCCCCGCTTATAAGTGGCAAAGCGGCGGGCAAAACACAAGGTAAGGGCATAGGGTGACAGTACATCTTCCGCCTGCCGGATACGGCGTTCCGCTGCACCAGTACGCTTGTACTGCGCGCGAACACGATCACGCACAAAGGCCACCAGCCGTTCACGGCGGCGTTCATGGGTGCGCCACAATTCTTCGTCACTGATCCGGTTCATGCGCTCCCAAATAGCAAGGCCCGTAGGTTTGTCTTCAAAATGGGGGCCAAAGTAGCGATCGATAAGATCCAACAATCCGCTGGAAATCCAGGTGCGGGGATGGACGCCGTTGGTAATATGGCCAATGGGAACTTCACTCATCGGCAGCCCCGGCCACAACCCCTGCCACATCTCGCGGGAAACCACGCCATGCAGTTTGGCAACACCGTTGGCATACGCCGCCAGCTTAAGCGCAAGCACGGTCAGACAGAACGTTTCTTTTTCATCGTTGACATTGAGCCGTCCAAGACCCAGGAACTCCTTCCAGGAGATATTGAGAATCTGCGGCCATGATCGGAAATATTTTTCCATCATGCTGATATCAAACCGTTCATTGCCCGCCGGAACCGGGGTATGGGTTGTAAAAATATTGGTAGGCCAGACCGTTTCCTTTGCTTCATAAAAAGAAAAGTTCTTTTCGACCATAACTTCGCGGATACGTTCAAGACCCAAAAAAGCCGAGTGGCCTTCGTTCATGTGAGTAGCGGCCGGATTAATCCCCAAAGCGCGTAAAGCGCGAATACCGCCTATACCCAGCAAAACTTCCTGCTGCATTCTGGTTTCTTTGTCACCGCCATACAGCGCGGCAGTCACATTGCGGATTTCAGGAGTGTTTTCATCGATATTCGTATCCAGAAGGTACAGAGAGGCGCGGCCCACTTTGACTTCCCAAATCTGGGCGACAGCCTGACTGCCTGCCAAATCTACAGAAATTTTAAGCGGCTGGCCATCCTTGCCGTTTTTACGTTCTACCGGCATATTGTACCAGTCATTTTCCGGATAGCTTTCCTGCTGAAAACCGTCCGCATTGAGCATTTGTTTGAAATATCCCTGCCGGTACAGCAGTCCCACACCAACCAACGGAAGGTTCATGTCGGATGAGGTTTTCATGTGATCGCCGGAAAGAATCCCCAAGCCCCCTGAATAAATGGGGAGGGAGGTATCCATCCCATATTCCATCGAAAAATAGGCCACCACATCCTTATGGCTGCCCCGATACCAGGCTTCGCCTTTTTTGTAGCGCTGAAAACGGTCATACACTTCTTTGAGGGCTGCCAGATACGAATCATCTTTGGCTGCCTGAGCAAGCCGATCCTGGCTAACCATACCCAAAGTCCGTACCGGGCTCTGCTGGGATTGCATCCATGCATCATAATCCAGCCTGATAAAGAGCTGTATCGCATCATAATTCCATGAAAGCCAAAGATTGCGGGCAATCTCTTCCAAAGGCTTAAGGGAAGCCGGAAGTTTCGGTTTTACCGTGTATGTGGATATATTCATATGAAGATCATACGCTTTTTTGGCGATTCTGTCAATGACAAGGCCAATAATAAGGTTAATACCACGGTTTCGAAAGAAAATTCTTGCGGAATTTTTCTTTTGTGGTATAATGTTAAGGTATGTTCAGTACCAGCGTGGAAAATAACCTCTGTTTAACAGGCCTAACCGAAGATGAAAACCGGCTGGTTAACGAGATTGGAGCCTGGCTCAAAGAAACTAACCCCGCAGACTACCAACTGGTCGAAGAACGCTTTTCCCATCTGCATACCCTGGGAATAGCGGTATTCAGCTATCCTTCGATTCGGGACACATCATTTCTGAAGGGAATTATCGATATTGAGGACTGCCTGGTTGAATCGTTGTCGGCCTTTTCATCGTCCACGCGTCTGTTGCATATTCCCACCAAAGTTGTCGCCATGAGAAGTTTTCTGGTGGCAAAATTCCACGCTTTTTCATTGCTTTCTCATCTGTTAAACGGCCGGGAAAATATACAGAGCCAGATACGAAGTACCATTTTCTCGGTTATCAGCACGCTCATGGCAGAGGCAGTGTATTTTTCCTGTCTGGAAGGCACTGATTTTTCTCACCATACCAAAGCGAGCCTTGCCGATGACCTGATAGCCCTTTGGGACAGCGGTGTAGACCAGCGGGGTGTCCGTCACTTTTCAGCGCTTTCCTCCCTCTGGATTGCCCGCGATGCCGCCTCCCCCACTTTTGGGACTATGGATGGTAACACTGAACTACTGCGAATCACCATGGACCTGGACGATGACTGGCGGGATTTTTTGGTAGATGAATCCAGTAATGATGAAACCAGATGGGCTCTGGAAGAATTTCTCTTTGGCCTTTCATGGGAGGAAATACAGAAAATACGTTCCCGGCTTTCCCGTTACGGCATAAATGCCATTGGGTATGACGAAGTTCGTTCTTATCTGGATTCTAACCCTTCGTATTCCATGGTAAACCACACCGATCCAAGGGCGATCTACGATTTTTTTATTGAGCGAAAAGACGCCTGTACACTCCGCAAAAGAGTCTCAGCCCCGGGTCCCAAACACACACTCGAAGAAATCTACCTCAAGTACCGCATTATCATGGAACTCCAGGATTGAGACCTCTCACATCTTAAAACAGACCAGCTCTCCGCTCTTTGTTGACGACATTCTTGGCCGCCGACTTGGGACTGGGAAATTTCAAAAGTCCGCCGGACAGACCACTTGTTTCATGCCCCTTGGGCGATACCCTGGCCGGAAGTGTCTCACTACTCGTGGTGTGATAAGCGCCTGCAAGAGCATGCAGCTTGGAAACACAAGCTGATTGCTTGTCCTCAATAACCTCAAGCCTGGCCCTGATGAGAGCTTTCATCCGTTCCAGCTTCATCCATTCATTATACGGTCCAACCTCTACGCCTGCGGGTCCTCCCCCAAACTTATAATAGTAATCCCGTAACACAAGCGCTTCATCGTGGGTAAGCAACACTTTGTTTGGATACAGGTATTTGGCAAGCCGCTCAACAACCTGTGTCTCCAGTTTTAGTGCACCCGCGATATCTTTTACTGATAAACCCATTTAACCGCCTCCATGCGTTATATTGCTGTCTTAAATTATCGTACATGAGGAATCCGGATGCAAGGGAATCAAGCAAAAAAATGAAAAAAATTGCCTTATTTCATTAAAGTTCGGGGATTTACGGTAACGCCGTTCTTGAATACGGTAAAATGCAGATGAGGACCGGTACTCAGGCCGGTGCTGCCAACATCACCAATGCGCTCGCCGGTTCCCACATAAGCCCCGGACCGTGTCCGTATCACGCTCAGGTGTCCATACATGGTCCGATAGCCTGAATGATGGCTAATTACCACATAATTGCCCATTACATTGTCCCAGCCCACCGCGCTGACCCTGCCGGACATGGCAGCTCGTACCGGAGCCCCCGGCGGCGCGCCAATATCAATCCCGGAATGGAACTGGCGGGCATTACTGCCGTCAAAAGGCCATCTCCGCCAGCCGTAGGGCGAGGTAATACGGCCTGATGCAGGCCAAATGAACAGATCGCCATTTATCTCCTGCCGTTCTACCCAGTCAAGCTGCGCCCCCGGTATAAATAAAACCGTGCCCGGCGACGCAAAATCGGAAAAAAGCTCATTGGCAAACTGGATGGCGATAGTATCCGACTTGTATTTTTCGGCTATTGCGTCCAGGGTATCGGCCCTTTTCATCGTATACAAGATTCCATCCTGGTTTGGGATGCGTAAAACCTGGCCTATCTGTATAAGCCGGGTGTTTTTTATGCCGTTTACTGAAATAAGGGTATCCTGGTTCAGGCCAAACCGTTCAGCCAATTCGCCGATAATATCGCCGCGCTGTACGGCATAGGAACCGTACAGTACCATTCGGGGCTTTGAAAAAACATCCAGTTCCAGCATTCCCGGTTCCAGGAACCACCCTGCCCCAAGCTGCTCTTCAAGTGCGCTTTTTTCAGGATCGCTGCCCCCGCCGACACCAGTCTGGGCAGTCCCGGCATCCTGTATTTGCTCAGAAACGGGCGCTATTTTGGTAAGAGACGGTAAAAAATAAAAAACAAGCGCTCCACACAGGCAAGAAACTGCGGTAAGGCGCAAAACTTTAATATGGCACAAAAGTAGTACTCCACCATAAAGTATAAAACAACCCAGTCCCTTTTGCAATGGGCACCCAAATAAAAAAGGCTGTCCCAAGACAGCCTTTTTTAGTACTCCCCCGCGCGGATTCGAACCACGGACCCAGTGGTTAACAGCCACTTGCTCTGCCAGCTGAGCTACAGGGGAAAGTGTACCTTAACGTACTGTTTGAAAACAGATTTACCGTTTCAGTACGGATACAACTCGCTCAAGTACTTTTTTTCGATCAAGGGGTTTTACGATATAGCTTTTTGCGCCCATCAACAGGCATTTTTTGACTACATCTTCTTTACCCAGGGCACTCACCATAATGATACTTGCATTCTTGTCAAATTCAAGTATTTTTTCGAGCGCAGTAACTCCATCCATGACTGGCATGGTAATGTCCATAGTGACCAGATCAATGGTCGGGTGCATCTCTTTGTATTTTTCAAGTCCTTGAGCTCCATCAGCGGCAGTCGCTGCAACCTCAAAACCCTCGGAAGTGAAAATTTGACCAAGTTGCTTCGCAATGAACATGGAATCGTCAACTACGAGAACCCGATACGGGACACCTTCCGGCTTAAGCCCTTCGGCTGTTTTCTCGTTAATAGGCATATCACTCTTTGCTATCATGCGGACGCTCCTCTCCTCTATATTGATTTAGTATACAAAATAAGATAAAACAAGTCAAGGGGTATATTCACTAAAATTGGAGATTTTATGAGCGCACCTTTTTTATTGGCCCCTATGGCGGAATTAAGTCACCGGGCCTTGCGTGAGCTAATAGAAGAATTTGGCGGTTGTGACGAGTATTTTACCGAAATGATAAGCGCCGCCGCCCTTTTTGGGGGAGGTCCTTTCGAAAAATGGTATATGGATGGTGGTCCCTGCCCCGAAAAACTGGTATACCAGCTGCTTGGCTCCGATATAGAACAGATTGTAAAGGCCGCCGCCCTGTTGGATACGCTGGAATGTGCCGGAATCGACTTAAATATGGGCTGTTCCGCCCCGTTAATCCGCAAAGCAGGAGCCGGGGTGGCATGGATGGCCTCGATTGACCGGGCTGGTGACCTGGTAAAAGAGGTTCGGAAAGTGGTAAAACGACGGCTCAGCGTCAAAATGCGTACCGGATTCACCGATGATTTTGCATATTTAGTCCGTTTTTGCCGCCGTTTGGAGGCAGAAGGGGTCGATTTAATTATTTTGCACCCCCGAACTGCCCGGGAAAAGTTCAAGCGCTCTGCCCGCTGGAGCTATATAGCCGCTTTACGCCAGGAATTGCAGATTCCCGTAGCCGGAAACGGCGATATTACCAGTGCCGAAGGCCTGATTACTCTGGCTGGCGGCGGCGAGACCGGCCCCTGCGATGCCGTTATGGTAGGCCGCGCCGCAGTCCGCCAACCCTGGATTTTCGCCCAAGCAAAGAGGATAGGGAGTAGGGAGTGGCCAGAAAAGGTGACTGACACCATTATAAAGGAGACCGGCTTGCGGTTTTTGGAGCTGTTGGCCCGTTGGCAGCCGCCGGAATTCCATATTTCCAGAGCGCGGCGGTTTTTCAGCTATTTTTGCGATAATCTGAAATGGGGAACCCACCTGCAAAACCTGCTCAACCGGGAGGAAACGCTTTCCGGCATGGAGCGGGTCTGGCAGGAATATTTTAATAGCGAATAACGAAAAAGCCTTACTTCTCCGTCATGTTGTATACGCCGTCCCAGGTATCTTCGGGCGGCTTGACCAAAAAGTCTTTGCAGCGTTCAAGGTACTTTGACGAGGGGTCTTTGCCTTCCATGGCGAGGGATTCCTCGAAGCCTTCGGCGGCTCTTTTCCAGTCCCGGTTTTCAAAATAATCAAGGGCCTGGTGGAAAACCTCAACCAGTTTTTGCTCTTCCGGGGTGGCCTTTTCCACGGTGTTGATCAGTTCGTGGAGCCGTACCGGCTCGTTGATACCCACTACCCTAACCCGATCAAGCCTGCGGGTAAGTACAAGGCCGTTGGTTCCCTTTATCGTGTCATTCGAAGCAAGTATTCTGGTTCCGTATGATTTGTTTACCCCTTCAAGGCGGGCAGCCAGATTTACCGTATTGCCCATGATCGTATAGTTCATCTTGTTTCCGGTACCCATGTTGCCGGCAACCATATCCCCGGTATTAATGCCAAATCTGGTAAAGAGCGGCATGGGAGAAAGGTTTTCTGCCATAACTACTTTGTTAAGTTCATCTTCGATATGTTTCATGGATATGGCGGAAACACAGGCCCGCAGCGCATGATCGGGAAGATCCAACGGGGCGCCGAAGAAGGCAACAATGGCATCCCCTACATACTTGTCTATGGTTCCCTTCTCTGCAAGAATAGCATCGCTCATCGCACTTAGATAACGATTCAAAAGGCTTACCAGTTGTTCGGGATTAAGTTGTTCAGAAATGGTGGAAAAGCCTTTAACATCGGTAAAAATCGCGGTCATGTAACGTTTGGTTCCTCCAAGCTGAAGCCGGGAAGGATCGGCGATAATTTCATTGACGACATCATGGGAAACGTAGGTGGAAAAAGCCTGACGGATAAATTTCTTTTCCCGCTCTGATCCCGCGTAATAGATAATTTCCCGCAGAATGACGGCAACGATCATGGAAAACGTTACCAGCAGAGGGTTCATAAAGACTCCGGTGAAACGGAACAGCAAAGCCACAACGGCAATGACAAAAACGGTAACCAGAAAACCCGATGCGGCTCGGGGTACAGGCGACAGACGCGCACTAATCAGGAAAAACAGAAACACACAAACCAGCGCAAAGAGTATGCGCCAGGGAAGCGATATGGGAATGATAAAAGATTCCGACAGGATCATGTCCAATACAACCCCGTGGGTTCCTACATTGATATATTTGCCGTAAAAAGGATTGGCGCCATAGTCGGTTGTTCCAGTATCAACCCTGCCTAAAATACAGAATTTATCCCGCAACAATTTTGCGTTGGCGGCGCTTAGCTCATTGCGGCGTTCAAGATTAACGGCAAGAATACCCGCCAACTGCGCGATATAATCCGCTTCATCTTCTATTACATCAGCGCTTTCAGGATATTCGGCGCCCAACAGTGCAGCCAACTCCAGCGTTTTTATATCAATATCCATTGATAAAACTTCGCCTAACAGCGAAAAAGCCTGATTGCGGTATCGAATATAATCATCAAAATACTCATCGGATATATGTTCCATGGCAAGGTTTTTGGCCTCATGCGCCGCATCAAAGTATTCTCCCGCATCCAATAGAACGGCCGAAACACGGCTGAGTGAAGGATCAAACTGAGCAAAGAAAGGTATATCCGCAGAGACAAGGGCGCGGCTGTAATAATCCAGTTCCATCTCAATATCGTCCAGCAGGGAAAATTGCGCAAAGGAGATATGGCTGTAACTGTCATTATAATCTGTTTTTGGCCAATCAAGCATCATTCGGCCTTTGTGATCCAGCGGGATAACAATGTCTTTTACCCTGCCATCCAACAATTGGGCCTGTTTGAGAGTCAGTTTTTTTCTGTTTAACTCAATTTCCGGCCTGCCCAGATAATGAACAAGGGGTGAAAACGAAAGCTGCAAGTACCAGTGATCCTGCACATTCTGCGCAAGGTACACCCGCCGCCTGACGCCGTCATCATCAATTTCGACATTGGTAAAGCCGGCCCCTTTTGCGGCATTGGCAAACACAGGCAAAGCCGGCAGAACATCGACAAAACCTGCTCCCCGGTGCGCGTCATCTGCTGCATTAACCGGATATGGAAAGCGTTTTTCCGCAATGGCAGGCCGGCGTTCTGCCTGTTCGCCATCCAGAGGATGCTCCCGCAAATTGAGCGAAGACCAGCTATGACCAAAGAGGGCAATCGCCTGCGCCAGATATTTATCGTTGTCGCGGGCAACACCCTGGGCTTTTGTGAAAAGGTTTCTTTGTTCGCTCGTAATTAAGGAAGAAAGAGAATTGGCATAAAAATCAATGTCATTTTGCCTTATTCGTCCGGCGCCTAAAGCGGCAAAAATATCCTGTGCAGCCGCATTAATTTCTGAAAAACTGCGGTTAAAATCATTGCCAAGCCCCTGATTCAGGTAGAGGCTGTCTATTCCCTGCGGGCCCTGATCGATATACTCAATATCGAAAATAAGCGCCGATGCGCCGTATTCCTTAAGCCGCAAAAGTCCTTCCGCCGGTATTGAACGGGGCCAGGGGAAAACACCGTTATACGCAATGGCATTATCATCTACATCAAGGAACACCACCACATCTGAACGATCCCGGTCGGCCCGAAAGTGCAGGAAGAGATCATATATCTGCTCTCCCAGTCTGTCAAAAACAGTCAGCACATACAGGATTGAGAAAAAAACCGCAACCGCAAGTCCAATAAGGATGTTTTTCCACATACGTTATCTCAATTATACGTTATCTCAATCGCAAGCATTCCGCTTGATGGAGCTGTGTCGCCGGTAGTTCCGCTGCTTGAGTCTGTTCCCACCGGTTTGGGGGGCCGGAGCTTATTTTTCTTTTCTTCTACGGGATCCGCTGCCTTGCCGCTTTGTTCTACTTTACTGTTGGAACCGGCATTTACCAGCATCTGCGGGCCTTTGGTTCCCTTGAAACCTACTTTTCCGTGATGCACCCGAATGTTCCGGCCATCAAAGTCAAAACTGGTACCGCGCACAGAAGCGGTTGCGCTTGGACTGGTTACCGACATGGACGCGCGGGAGCCTGCCGGAGGATTCACATCGACCCGCACCCTTCCGGCCTGGAGGTTCACATTAACGGTTTCGGTACCCGATGCGGCGCTTATCTCTGCCAGAGACAAGCGGGTCAAGGGCCGCACGTTTATCCGCGCGCTGCCGACCTCAACAAGAGCGGTGCTCCTGAATCCGGTGGAAATAATCGTGTTCTGGCTAATCTGATCCCCGGAGTTTGCCGGTATATATTCCGAATCACCGGGAGCCTTTATTTCCACGGTGCCGCTGAGTTCCCGTATCACTCCGTTTTGCGCAAATACACTCAAACAGAGCACCAACAAAAAAAACGCTACTACTGTCTTTTTCATACTTTACCTCCTGATTAATACAGTGCAAGAATAACATTCAATTCAACACGCCACAGCGCGCCGGCATCCGGATTCACATTCCCCATGGAAGGCAAAAACGCTCCTCCTCCCAAAGTGAACTGCATATCCGAAACCGGACTCCACAAAAGCCGTCCGAATAATTCGGTTCCCAAAACATATTTGCCATCGGCCTCGCCATTAGTGGCACCGCCGCCAACCGGATAGCTGGTATGCGTGCCCTCGTCGCTTCGTACAAAACAGGAAGCGGTAAAACCGGCGGAAAAGGCGCGATGCAACCGGGCAAGGTAATCCAGTGAAATCATTGAAAGTCCGGAAATTTTTGCCTTAAGAACATTCCCCTGGGTTACGGTGGTCAAAGGCAGAAATTCCCGAACGCTGCTGTCCTCAATCACTCCGCTGGAAAAACGTCCCAGCAATGAAAGTTCACTATCAATAGCGGCAGGCGGCGACCAGGCAAAGCCCAGCTCTCCTACCATAGCAATCCCTGTGTCTCCCGTATCCTGTATTACTTCCAGACCTCCCCCCAGATCAAACACCACTGTATTAACCAGGATGGTGAGTTTTGCCGCCAGATACTGGCTGTGCAGATAATCATCCTTGCCGGACAAATCCGACTGGCCCAACAGCGAGAGTCTTAACCGGACAAGATCCCCCAGAGCCGGATGTTCCCAGTCCATGGCTGAAAGCAGGCGGCTGGGGGCAAAATAGGTATCCGTATCATAGAAGGATTCCGATTCCCTGCCATTCATGGCAATATTGGCCCGCTTTTTGTGCAACAAACCGGTATACCAGGTCCCCAGGCTGAAAGTGCCTGCCGTTGTATCAAAAGAAAACCGCGCTCCGTCAAAAAGCCCTTCCGCAATAAAACCCAGAGGGTCTGCATACTGCATACGGCCAATCTTGATTTCCGCATTACCAAAATCCCAGAAAAATTCTGTCCGCAACAGTTCCGGCACAAAAGTCCATGCATCATTCAGATAATCTGCTTTTACCCCTGCGGAAATATAGAGTTCACCGCTGTCACCCAAAAGAGTGGAAAACCGTGGAATAAGAATGCCCGAATAGTCAAACGCAGTATCGCTTGTATTGATGCCGCCATAACCCATGTTTTGATCCAGTAAAAGACCAATGTCCTTTGCCCCCAGAGACAGGCAGGGGATGAAAATCAGAAAAATGCACAAAAATTGCAAAGATCGTTTCATTATTGTTCATCCTCCATAAAAGAAAAAACCCGGTTTACCATAAATAACAGCGTATCTCCCGATACAGCCATTTCCGGGTCAACTCTGCCCTGAATTACGTCCTGATATACCAATTCCCGGTACGCATAGTGAGGGGTTTTAAAAAGTGAGTAGAACAAACCACCCTTAAGGTTAAAAGCCCTCATGATAAGCAGGGAAATGCCCTCAAGACTGGCCTCTCCGGCGGGGGCGGCCTTTTTGGGAAGCCACCGCTGATCCGCCGCAAAACGAAATGCCTCGGCAGGGCGGGAACGATCAAATCCGCCAGACACATCTGCCGCTTCCAGCACAAACCGCGCAGCCTGCTCATAACTGACCGCCTTTGTTTCCAGCAATGCTTCAATTTCCAGGGCAGTCTGCGCATGCAGCAAGGCCGGGGAAAGAAGCAGTACACAAATAGCAAAAAAGTATTGATTATTTTTCATTTCACGATTATAGCATACTTATACAGTACTATGGAAGTATTATTGTACAAAAAACCATTTTTTGATATAATGCTCTGTAAGAGGTGTTTTATGAGAAAATTAGTTCTTTTTGCCATTTTTACGTTGGTGTGTACATTGTGCCTGTTTGCCCAGCAGACGCCAGATCCAACCGGAATAATAACGAGCCACTATGCGACTCCGCGGAATTCGTTTGTTGCCGGCGCCATACCCAAGGCAGATTTGGATAGAATCCTGCATGCAGGCGTCCGCGCTCCCAGCGCGCGCAATTTACAGCCCTGGCATTTTACCGTGGTGCAAAACCTGAACCTGGCAAGGAAAATGGTCAGCGATACGGTCGAAGGCAATGTGCTGATTGTCATTTCCGCCGAAGGTGACGGAAAAACCAACAACGTGCAGATACTCGATTGCGCCCTTGCCACTCAAAGCATCAATTTAGCAGCGCTGGCTATGGGTTATGGCGCGCGGATATACACTGCCCCCATGGACAGCCTGAACAAAAACCTGAAAGGTGAACTGGGCCTTCCCCGCGGCCACAGCGCTGTTGCGCTGGTTCGCGTGGGCAAAGTTGCCCAGGGCACCGATGCCGTCAGCGCACCTTCCAGCCGCAAGGCCGCCGACACGATGATTACGTGGAAGTAAATGAGGAATTAGGAATGAGTAATGAGGAGCGTTGTTTGTCATACACGAGTTTTCAAATACTCATCGATATTCCACACTATATGCTCATCGCCAAAAGTGTGTAACGCGGCGTAATTGTTGTCGATATATTCAATTGCGCCTGCTTCTTTCAGTTGTTGGTATGCGGTTTTACCGTCCAGATTTTTTATGCCTTTGTAGGTTTCGATGCAATACATCACAAATTCCATATGTTGCAGGTCGTTTGAATCCATCACACATCATCCTTCCACCGGGAACTCTATATGTCCCGTTGTTATTTCCTGATTAAGTAAATCCGTAAGCGTCACATTGCTGAAATGGGATGAGAATGTAACGCCATAAAACTTATATAAACATCATTATCCATTTTGTACCAACATATTTATGTTATACCATAAGGGTTAATCGTAAGGCAAGATGCTCCAGAGGAGTTGTCCTCTGTAAAAATTAATTCCGATAATGAACCACGAACCACACAAACGACACGAAGCTATTGTCCGTTATCTTTTTTGTTCGTATGGTTCGTGGTTAAAACATTCATTTTCCCTTTTTTCTTTTGTTACTCGCAGTTCGCTCCGCACGGGTTGTTCGCATCGGTGCAGCCGATTGCGTGAATGCGATCTTCCCACTCGCTCCAGTTATCATCCGCCTTGTATGCGGCAACACTGCCTGCCGGGACTTCGATACGCAAGTCATCGTGGGTGTACTCGAATACGTTTATATCAATCATAGTGATACCCGCTGTTGCTGTTCGTTCGACGGTTACAAGGGTAAGATTGGTGCACTCATAGAACGCCTCTTCACCAATGCTCGTGACGCTGGCGGGAATGGTGATGCTCGTCAAGCCGGTGCAATAGGCGAACGCATCTTCGTCAATGCTCTCTACGCTGGTGGGTATGGTGATGCTCGTCAATCCAGTGGAATAGAACGCTCTAAAACTAATGCTCGTGACGCTGGTGGGTATGGTGATACTTGTCAAGCCGGTGCAAAAATAGAACGCCTCATCACCGATGCTCGTGACGCTGTTGGGTATGGTGAAACTACCGCTGATACCTTGGGGCGCTGCTATAAGCTCTGTCACTGTTTTATTGTACAGTACACCGTTGACCGATGCGTAGTTTGGATTGGTAGCATCCACATTTATGCTTGTCAAAGCGGAGCAACCATTGAACGCATTACCGCCAATGTACGTTACGCTGGCAGGTATAAAGATGCCGGTCATTGCTGCATAAAAAGAAAACCCAAGGTGTGGTATGTATGTTACCGGCTGTCCGCCGAAAGTTGCCGGAATGATTACGATGGCGGCAGTCACCGTGCCTTTCCTTACTACATAGCTGTCGATTCCCCAATGGAACTCAAGCCCTTCTGTTGGAGGTGCGGTGCGGGTTTCCGTTGCAATGCAGCCAGTACGTTGGCAAGTTCTTACTTCTTCACCGGTTATGACGGGTTCAGTCACGAGTGTCCAATTGTCGCTCCAGTCGTGTCCCAACGCGGCAACGGTGCGGGTTTCGGTGACGGTGCAGCCATCGCCGGTGCAGGTACGGGTTTCCAATCCTACTCTGGTACAGTTGGCTGGTCTGCCGGGCAGCCATGTATCGGGGAAGGTGTGGGCAGGGATGGCGCTGGGTACGCCGTCGAACACTAACACGCAGTTTTCATAGGTGATGACGGTGCCGGGAGTGCCGGCTGCTTTTTTTCCAGTGCAGGCATCATCGCAGGCAGCAGCCGTGCCGCCGATATGCCAGTTGCCGCAATCGCCGATGTAGGGGGTGTCGCCGTCTTCACCGTTTGTCCCATTGGTGCCTGCTGCTTTGATACCGGTGCAGTCGGCGTTGCAGGCAAAGACAGTGCCGGGGTCGCCGCTGATGTGCCAGAAGCCATCGGTGCATATCCAGGGGGTTGCGCCGTTCTCGCCGTTGGTACCGTTTGTGCCATTGGTGCCAGGCGTGCCGTCAATACCATTGGTGCCAATGGCGCCGGGCTTGCCTTCTGGTCCCATTGGCCCTTCGCACGCGATCATCGTGAATGCCATTAGCGCCACCAACGCGATAATGGCTGTCAGCCTTTGGCTGACTGACTGTGTGTGTTTCATACTGAACACTCCTTTTTATTTTGTAACAACCTACGGTTGTTGTTGAGACTTTGTTCGTGTTTTTTCACGCAGAGGCGCAAAGGCGCCAAGAACGCAAAGGGGAAGAATGGTTTGGGGCGATGTATTAAGAAATAACGCGGATCCCCACTTTTCTTTTCTCTTCCTTGGCGTTCTTTGCGAGCGCGTACCAAAGGTACGACGCGCCTTTGCGTGATGAATAGCGAGTAAATGAATTGACTTATATCTATATATGGGGGGGGGGGGGGGGGGGGGGAGGGGGAGGGGGGGTGAAAG
>WQXQ01000067.1 GCA_009784775.1 Treponema sp. | reverse complement strand
CGGTTGGCAATCTGCAAAATACGCTGTACCAGAGGCCGGCGATCCAGTATATAGCCATCCAATACGACCGCTTCTACTCCGTCAAAAAGTTCTTCCCGTACATCGTCTTCGGTAAATTCCAGGGCAGCGCCGGGCGAGGCAGCAATGCGGGTTTCACCGCCGTCACAATTAAACACAAAACACAGGCCGGTTTTTTCAACGCCCGATGTAAGAAACGGAACAACGCCTGCAGCCCGCAGATCTTTTTCAAAAACAGCGGCAAGATTATTGCCCGATCTGGTGGCGCCTTCACCCACACAGCCGGTAAAAGCAGCGCGCATATCCAGCATGGCGGCAATTTTTGCCACATTCGCCGCCCCTCCGCCGGAACTGTAAATCAGCTTACTGGTAAGCCGCTCCAATACATACTGGGCCTGATCGCGGGAAATATGCTGTATCGGTTCTGTTATACCCCATTCATCAAGCCGTAAAGGATAGACAGGAGCAAAGACATCAACCATAGCATTGCCAATGCACAATAGTTCGATTGGAGGTAACGCGCCCATGGCTTTAGAATAACTCTATTACACTATCCCGTCAACCATTTCTTGCCGCCCATTCGCCGTCAATCCGTACACATTCCCGCAGTTTTTTGAGCACAAACTCCCGTATCTCCGGAGATAAACTGCGGAACATTTCAAGGAGCTTTTTTTCATCTCCGTCTTTCGGCTTTGATACCTGATCAAACATTTCCCCCTTGCCGGTACGCAGCCATGATTCATCAACGCCAAAAATAAGGCAAATGAGAAAAATATTTTTTTCGGTTAAGGAATTTTCGCCTGTCTCTATTTTTGAATATGAATTCTGCGCCATTTCAAGTTTTGCTGCAAATTCAGCTTGTGTCATTCGTAATGTTTTTCTCAGTTCCCTTAATCGCTTATTCATATATCTCCCGAAAGAGGGGCTAATGGTAGAATATATCAAAAAATGGGGAAAAATTCAATGCGGAACTCCGCTATAAGCCGCTAAAAATACCCTCCGGGATAGTTGTATTACCCTTGACAGATTATCCTAGAATAGTATATATTACTCTTAGAGATTATATAAATGAACAAACAGGAAAAAGAACTATTGGAGGGGTACCGGAAACTCAGACCGGAGGCAAAGCGCTATATCATGTCAACACTTATAACGGCAGTTATAGCGGAGCGGCAGTATGGGCTTCCAAAGGATAAAAAACACAATAAATCCGCCGGTTAATATGCCCACGGTTAATAGCCAAAGTGAACGTTGTTTCATAAGGGTTTGTAACAAAGGCGATTTATTATATTGACTAAAATGCTGGAGGTATTTTATGAAGAAAATGGTAGTGGCGTTGCTGGTGGCAACAATCGCAGTGGGGGGAGCGTTCGCCGTCGATCTGAGCGCAGGTATTGGCGGTAATTTCAGCGCCTATTTCACCTCTTTATCAGCTACATCAGATGGTGAGGATTACCTGAAAATTATAGGTGCAGAGTCAAAAGACCTTGGTATTACCACCACCGGCGGCGGTGTGTATGCATTCTTTGACATAACCTATGTCGAACTCAATGTTGGCCTGATGTTTAGTACAACCAAAGCCAATAATAACGATTATGACATGATTTTAGGCGCAGAGGATGGTATGAGCATGACTCATCTGAGGCTTGGGCTGTTCGGAAAGTTTCCTATCGATCTCGACAGCTTTACCCTGTTCCCCATGCTGGGCATTGACTTTTTAATCAATCTGGCCGCAAAAGACGTTAAGAGCGGAGATAAAATAGAAGATAAGGACCTTGGTATATATAGCCGCGGAGATCTGTTCAACCAGTTCTGGTTCAAACTCGGCGTAGGTGCCGACATTCCATTGGGTGATTCAATGTATCTGCGCCCAACATTCCTCTACGGCATCAGGCTCAATAACCAAGGGGAGAAGGATTTAATTAAGGATTGGAATAGTGGACCAACAGATATGGTAAAAAGCATCGTCGGTCACGGTCTGGACGTAAAACTGGCCCTTGGATTCAAGTTCTAATTTCTGTTTTCAGGGAATACCATAAAAAACCCGCAGGCTTCGGCTTGCGGGTTTTTTTTGCCTTATTCCGCAAATACCTGTTCCAATGTTATATGTAATTCCGGAAAAATACCAACCGGAACTGTAGCAGTGTTTTTGTAAGTATAGAATAAAATTGCGCCGTTTTGGAAATGGTAAACGGTAAGGCCTTTGTTTTCGGGATCTACAACCCAGTATTCCCGAACACCGGCTTCTTGATACAATTTTAACTTTCGTTCCATTTCAATTGCAGTATTGGAAGGGGACAGTATTTCAATCACCATGTCAGGAGCGCCCCGGCAGCCTTCATCACCGCGTTTTTTTTCATCGCACACCACAGAAATATCCGGCTGAACAACCGTATCATCGCTTTCGTCTTTTGCGTAAAAAAGCCGGACATCGTAGGGAGCGGGAAACACCTTGCAGGTTTTTCCTCGCAAATAAACATGAAACTGGCTTGATAGTTCCATAAGAATTTCCTGATGCCGAGAGTTTGGAGCTGCCATGGCATACGCCACGCCGTCAATAAGCTCAAAACGCTCTCCCTCGGCAAGCTCCCATTCCTTGTAATCGGCATAGGTAAATAGTCGGTCTTCTTTTGGTAATGCGCCCATTTTTGCCTCCCGGCTTGTTTTGTATGATTATACAAAACAAGCCGTCCTCTGTCAAATCAACTTATTTCGGCCGGGCGATAATCCCTGCCAAACCAGGATTTTTCACCAGATCGTGTTCCAGACCTTCGGCGCGGCCCTTGTTTATATAGTCCTTGCTTTGGAAGGAATAGGTAAAGTTGGTGTGGGTATCGTATGTACCCTGCATCAGGGCAAAGGCATCTTCGGTCATTACCAGTTCTTCGTCGGTGGGAATAATGAAAATCGGTATTTTCGATTCCGGCTTGCTGATGAGCGTTTCGGCATTGCGGGTACGGGCCACCAGATTTTTGGCAGGATCAAACGTCATGCCAATACCGTCAAGCCCGTCCAGAATTTTTTCGCGCATAAACCAGGCAAACTCCCCTACCCCGGCAGTAAGAACCAGCGCGTCAACCCTGCCCAATGCAGCCATGTAGCCGCCAATGTACTTCTTTACCCGATGCGCCTCAACACGCTGGGCAAGCAGGGCCTGATCGTCGCCCTTTTCCGCAGCGGCCTGAATGTCGCGGCGGTCGGTATATTGCCCAGTCAGCCCCAACAGGCCGGACTTTTTGTTCAGGGTACTATCCACATCGGCAACGCTCATGCCGGTTTTCCGCATAATGTAAAAAGGCAGCGCCGGATCCACATCGCCGGAACGGGTTCCCATTACCAGGCCTTCCAGCGGAGTCAACCCCATGCTTGTGTCAAAAGAACAGCCGTCCTTGACGGCATTTACCGAAGCGCCATTCCCCAAATGACAAATAACCAGGTTTGTCTTGAAGGGGTCCTGCCCCAACAGCACCGCCGCCCGCTTTGCCGTATAGAGAAAGCTCGTACCGTGAAAACCGTAACGCCGCGCCTGATATTTTTCAAACCATTCCTGGGGAATGGCATACCGGTATGCTTCAGGCGGCATGGTCTGGTGCCAGGCCGTGTCCATAATGGCGCAGTGAGGCACATTGGGCAGCACCTTTTTTGCCGCCTCTATCCCCATAATATTCGCCGGATTGTGTAAAGGGCTCATTTCCTGCATCTCGGCAAAGGCCTTCATGGCCGCATCGTCCACAATCACCGATTTGGTAAAATTGCTGCCCCCATGCACCACCCGGTGGCCCACCGCCGTAATCACCGACATATCGCTGATTACCCCCAGATCCTTGCTGGTCAGGGTCTTGATAATCAATTCCACCGCATTGGTATGGGTAGGACAGTCCTGCTGCATGGTAACTTCTTCCCTGCCCTTCACCGTATGGTTGATAAAAGAGCCCGGAAAAGTCACTTTTTCCACAATACCAACCGCCAGAACATCCTTCGTTTCCCAGTTATACACCTGGTATTTTGCCGATGAAGAGCCGCAATTTAAGGTCAAAATTACCATAATTTTCCACCGCCTTTTGATAGTTTATTCTATAGTATCGACTTTCGAACAAAGGGTAAATAGCCCATAAATCTATTGACATAATATCGTAATTAGCATACTATTGTACCATGGTAGATAGTGTATTCCTTAATGACGCTGATTACGAGCAATATCGTGCGTTGATTTACGCTGAAAGCGGTATTACCTTTACGCCGGCAAACCGGTCAATTTTGGAAAGCAGGTTGAAAGAACGGCTGAGGGAAAAAGGAGCGGACTCCGTAAAAACCTATTTTGCCACCATTTCCACCAATAAAGAAGAGCTCAAAGGTTTTCTTGATGCAATAACCACCAATTTAACCCGTTTTTTCAGGAATCAGGCCCAATTTGACGCGCTTGAAAAGCATGTCATCCCTGAACTGATAAACAATATCAAAAAAGGCGGCACCAGCAATACCATCAGGATATGGAGCGCCGGCTGTTCCACCGGAGAAGAACCGTACACCATTGCCATGCTGCTCAACGAAATATTGCCGCCGTCCTGGAAATTTGAAATAACAGCCAGCGATATCAGCCTGAAATGTCTGATGACCGCCAAAGAAGGTTTTTACGCAAACAGCCGGATAGAAGGCGTTCCCGACAACTATTTAAAAAAATACTTTGAGAAAGTGGATAGCGGATACAAAATAAACCCGGATATTCAAGCAAAAATCAAGTTTGACTATCATAACCTTAAAAACGATTCTGGGTTACGCAGTTTTGACGTTGTATTCTGCCGAAATGTCATTATTTACTTTGACGAGGCTGCCCAAACTGCGGTCATGGGCCGGTTCTGGGACGCAATGGCGCCAAAATCATTCCTGTTTATTGGTCATTCAGAGTCGCTTTTTGGCATGAATACCAAGTTTGAATTCCTGAAAACTGAATGGGCAACACTGTACCGTAAGTTTATATAAACGGAGATTATCGTGGCTGATGAAGTTTCTGTATTAGTTGTTGATGACTCTGCATTAATGCGGAATCTTATTGGTCACATGATCAATGATACTGCCGGTCTTACGGTGGCTGATAAAGCAATGAACGGCCGATTTGCCCTGGACAAAATTCCCAGGGTCAATCCCGATGTTATCGTTTTGGACATGGAAATGCCGGAAATGAACGGCATAGAATTCCTGAAAGAACGAAAACGGCTTGGCATTACCATTCCGGTAGTCATTCTTTCGTCCATTGCCCGCCGGGGCGCTGAAATTACCATGGAAGCTCTGGCTCTGGGTGCCAGTGATTTTATACAAAAACCTTCCGGCTCAGAATCAGAAGACATTCATGTAGTCAAAGATACTCTTGTACATATGCTGTTTGGCTATGGCAGCGCGTACCGCAGGGCTCAGAGCAAAAAAGTGCTTGCCTTCTCGGAGTACTCGCCCAAGCCGGTACTGCCTGTCCAGAGTCAGGACCTGCTCGCCCGCATGAGCAGCGGTATAACGCACACCGTAATAGAAGCTGCCAAACCACCGAACCGGTTTCGCCGGCCGGCCAATACCGAAATAATCGCCATTGGCATAAGCACCGGCGGCCCCGATGCCCTTAGAGTCGTGTTCGCCGAATTGGACCCCGACCTGAAGATTCCCATTGTGGTGGTACAGCATATGCCCCCCGGCTTTACCAATGAATTTGCCAAAAGCCTGGATCGCATCTGCCCATTGGAAGTAAAAGAAGCCGAAGACGGCGATTCCATTCAACCCGGCAGAATATTGATAGCTCAGGGAAACAAGCACATGGAAGTGGAGAAAAAAACATTTAGCTCTGTTGTGCGGCTTTCCGATGCTCCGCTGGTTTCCGGTCACCGCCCCTCCGCCGATGTATTGTTTGCATCGGTTGCCATGCACTATCAGAACCATGCGCTGGGAGTAATCATGACCGGTATGGGACGTGACGGCGCCCAGCATTTAGGTACTATCTACAAAGAAGGCGGCATGACTCTGGGTCAGGACGAGGCAAGCGCAGTCGTCTACGGAATGCCCCGCGTTGCCTACGAACTGGGCCACGTTATGGAACAAGTCCCTCTATCAAAAATGGCCCGCAGAATTTGCGACGTCGCCAAAACCGCTAGATAGGAACTTATTCCCATTTTTCACACAAAGCCACGAAGCTCACAAAGACACGGAGGAAGGGAAAAGTGAAAACTCTCCGTGGCTTTGTGAACTTTGTGCCTCTGTGTGAGAAAAATCGAGAAAATATTTTACAATAAGCTCATTCTTTTGCAGGCTTCTTCTACATTTTCGCGGTGGCCGAAGGCGGAGAAGCGGACAAAGCTTTCTCCTGCGGGGCCAAAGCCGGCGCCGGGGGTGGTGACCACCTGGCATTTTTCAAGGATTTCCGAGAACACTTCCCAACTGTCCCGGCCCGGGAAATGCGCCCAGATGTACGGTGAGTTATCGCCGCCCATACAGTGTATGCCCATTTTTTGTAAAGTATCCCGAATGAGCTTTGCATTGCCCAGATAAAAATCGGTAAGATTGCGAATTTCCTTTTGGCCTTCGCTGTCCAGAGCGGCAAGCCCGCCGGCCTGAGCGATATTGGAAGCGCCGTTAAAAATGGTAGAACAAATACGATTCCAGTCAGCATTGACGCTTTCGCCCGATTCATACTTAAGTTCCAGAGGAACCACAGACCAACCCAGACGCACTCCGGTAAAACCGGCGGGTTTGGAGAATGAATTCACCTCGATGGCGCATTCTTTTGCGCCTTCAATGGCATAAATCGTTTTGGGCAACGCCGGGTCGCGGATAAATTCACTGTATGCCGCGTCAAAAATAATGATAGATTTTTTCCTGATGGCTGTTTCTACAAGAGCGGTAAGCTGCTCTTTATGTGCAACCGCGCCGGTTGGATTATTGGGAGAACAAAAATAGATAAGACAATTTGACGGCAACTGCGAAAGATCGGGGAAAAAGTCATTTGCCATGGTGCAGGGAAGATACACAATGCCTTCATAGCCAGTACCATTCCAGCCCTTGGCGGCGCCTATCAATACCGAGCCATCCACATACACCGGATACGAAGGGTCCTGCACCGCCACCTGCACGCCGGAACCAAACAGCAATTGCAGTCTGCCTATGTCGCATTTGGCTCCATCGGAAATAAAAATTTCATTCGCCTTGAATGCGCCTCCGTAAAAAACCGCCGAAATTTTTTCCCGCAGTTCCAAAAGCCCTTCATCCTGATAGCCAGAATACCCTTCAACGGTACCAAGCCGCCGGGCCCCTTCCGCCAGGCCGGCATTGATATGCGGCATAATCGGTTCGGTGGTATTCCCCACCCCCAGGCTGATAATATTTGCCTCAGGGTGAGCCGCCGCAAATTCACGCCGCCGCTTGGCAATCTCCGGAAAAAGATACCCCGCTTTAATGTTCGTTATACAAGAGTTCCGCTTAATCATAATTTCCTCCAATAGTTGCTTTACTAATTTTACCACAAACCACACAAACCACACGAACTGTTTTTCGTGTTGGTTCGTTTGGTTCGTGGTAGAATCTCTTATTTAAAATCCTTCAAACTTGCCATATTCAACGTGGCGAAATAGTCGTCTGCGGTTTCGGGGCGGCGGATTTGCATGACCGAACCGTCCTGGCGCAGCAGCAGTTCGCCGCAGCGGAGTTTGCCGTTGTAGTTAAAACCCATTGCCCTGCCGTGTGCGCCTGCATCGTGGATCACCACAAAGTCACCGCTGCCGCTTCCCGCCGCGGCGCACTCCGCCGCCGTATCAATTTTAGGCAATTGCCGCTGAATGGCGAATTTATCGTTGTTTTCGCAGAGGCTGCCAACCACATCGTAGGTTTCGCTTAACGGCGAATGTTCCTTGCCCGGTATGGTGATGTGATGATAGGCGCCGTAGAGCGCCGGACGCATAAGGTCCGCCATGCAGGCATCCAGGCCAATGTAGTTGCGGTAAATTTCTTTTTTGTGAATCGCCCGCGTTACCAGCCAACCGTGGGGCCCGGTAACCACTCTGGCCCATTCGGTGTGTATGCCCAGGTGCAGGCCGGCGGGCACAATGATTTCGTTATAGGCTTTTTGAATCCCCGCCGCCAAAACCTGATAATCCACCGCTTCCTGATCAGGCCGGTAAGGAATGCCTACGCCGCCGCCAAGGTTAACAAACTCCAGCCGAATGCCGGTTTTGGCCTGTATTTCCACGGCAAGTTCAAAAAGCACACGGGCAGTTTCAACATGGTAGGGAATCGAAAGTTCATTGGAAGCTACCATGGTATGCAGGGCAAAACGTTTGGGGAACGAAGTTTCCGCGCCCTTTTTTTGCAACAGGGCAAAGCCGGCGATGATCTGCTCACGGGTCAGGCCGTATTTTGCCTCTTCCGGCTTGCCGATAATGGCATTGCCTTCCTTGAGAGGGCCGGGGTTATAGCGCAGGGAAACCAGTTCCGGCAACCCGCGGTCTGAGCCGGCGGTTTTTTCCAAAAATTCGATATGGGAAAAGTCATCCAGATTGATCACTGCGCCCAGTTTGCGGGCAAGCTGGTATTCGTGCGCCGGCGTTTCGTTGGCGGTGAACATAATGTCCTCACCCTGAATGCCGGCCATTTCAGCTAACAATAGCTCCGTATAACTGGAACAATCGGCGCCAAAGCCCTCCGCCGCAAGTATTTTCATGATAACGGGATTGGGCAATGCCTTCACCGCAAAATGCTGCTTATAACCGGGAAAAATCGAAAACGCCGCCTTAATCCGCCGAACATTCTCGATAATCCCTTTCTCATCATACAAATAAAACGGCGTCGGATACCGCTCCGCTAGTTTCTCAAGGGTATCTCTGTCCAAAGGAAAATATTTCTCGCTCATTCTTCTCCTAAATAATCTATTCTCTTTTTTTACCACGAACCAACACAAACCACACGAACAAAAGTAAAGATGGGAACTACAAGTTCGTGAAGTTCGTGTAGTTCGTGGTTAAATATATCCTTTACTTTTCAAAAGTTCTGCGTTAAGTATGCCGCCGCCGGCTGCGCCGCGTACTGTGTTATGCGAAAGGGCAGTGAATCGTACATCAAACACATTGCAGGGACGCAGGCGGCCAATTACCACGGCCATTCCCTTGTCCAAATCGCGATCCTTGCGGGGCTGGGGCCGGTTATCTTCCTCACGGTAGATGATCGGCTGTTCGGGGGCCATGGGGAATTTCAGTTCCTGCGGCAGGCCTTTGAAAGCAGCCCATATCTTTTTAATCTCATCAACCGAAGGTTTTTTTGATCCAAATTCAAGGTAGATGCAGGCTGTATGCCCATCAATAACCGGCACACGATTACAGCAGGCGGAAATTTTCGGCATGGAGGCATTTTTCAAAGTCCCATTGACAATGGTTCCAAAAATCTTGAGCGGTTCTTTTTCGGATTTTTCTTCCTCGCCGCCAATGTAGGGGACGATATTATCGATCATGTCCAGGCTTGGCACGCCGGGATACCCTGCGCCGGAAACTGCCTGCATGGTGGTCACCACAAGCCGTTTTATCAGGAAACCTTCCTGTACCAGGGCCTGCAGCGGAATCATATAACTTTGAATCGAACAGTTGGGTTTTACCGCAATAAAGCCCTTTTTCCAGCCACGGGCTTTCTGCTGGATGGGAATAATATCCACATGATGGGGATTGACTTCGGGGATAAGGACCGGCACATCGGGTGTCCAGCGATGGGCCGAAGCGTTGGAAATAACCGGAATGCCTGCCGCCGCATACGCTTCTTCAAGGGCGGCGGTTTCGGCTTTGCCCATTTCCAGCGCAGAAAACACAAAAGCGCACCGTTTTCGCTTAAACGCCGCTACTGCCTGGCTGACATCGTTGGCATCCTGCACCACAAGCTCCCCGACATGGGGGGCATAGGTATCGATAAGCTGCCATCTTCCGGCAACGGCCTCGGCATATTTTTTTCCGGCGCTTCGGGGCGAGGCTGCCACATAACACACCTTAAACCAGGGATGATTATTGAGCAGGGCAATATAGTTCTGCCCTACCATGCCTGTTGCTCCTAAAATGCCTACGGGAATTTTTGCCATTTCTTGCTCCTTATGTTTAACTTACACTAATTAAGCTCACTGCTGCAAGCCCTCAATGTACCCCGGCGGAACCATGGCTTGCGACCTTGCAATTTCCCCTTTTTTATGATATATCCATTGTAATGAGTATTACCCAAACTGTAGACATTCCTACTAGCCATCGGCTGACAATTGACGTGCCTCGTGAAATTCCGGCAGGTCCGGTTATTCTTACGTTTACTCCCTACGGCAAGAATAAAGGTGAATTTGAAGATTTGCTTTCTCTTTCCAATAGTACATTGGATTTTTGGGACAATGAAGACGATGAGATTTGGAACGATGTTTGATCAAGGTTGGAAGCTGGCATAGCCATAAAAAAAATCGGCAAGATTAACAACGATGTTTTGTTAAATGTATATAATGAGTTCGTTAAATTAATTTCCCCGTAAATATAGATATACGCCCAAGCACCTCTTTCGCACTAACCCCGGCGGGGGTGCGCAGCGGGGTGGCGGAAATAGATGGGGGAGTTCGACGCCGTAGCCCCGGCACGGTTTTTTGCCTTGCAACTAATCATGGAGTAATTTTACCATCCAGAGTGTTCTCATGCGTTGCGTACCGTGCCGCTGTTACTGTACCCTTAGTTTTTAATTTTTCTCGCTGGTCTACTTTGTCGAGGACGCCCATAATATTTCCGCCACCCCGCTGCGCACCCCCGCCGGGGCCATAGCTGGCAGTGAAAAAAGAAAAAATTGTTGTTCGTAATCGACGTTTGTTGTTAACAGGATTAGATTACAAAAATTCGATTTTGTTCACTGTAATGGTGTCAATCACTGTTTTTTTTCAACTGGGCATACCTTAGGGGGAAAAATTCCCCCTAAAACCCCCTTGTAATAGTTAAAGGGTTAAATAGTTAAAAAGCCCGGACAGGACGGACACTGCTGGAGTAGTACTCGTAGCCGAACTGACGGCCACCGTCGAAATCCTGATTCCACGCGCGAAAACTATCGTACTGCGATGAAGACCAGAACCATGATGTTCCCAAGTTGTCAACTACAGCTCTGCTTCGATAAAGTGCATTCAGTTCATTTCTGCTCGGAAGAAACCAGTCATCTTTGCCATTGTTACTGAAGTTTCTGCACGCTAACGCAGCAGGAGCGGTTGCATCTACTGCTAATATCAATGTTGTATTTTTCCTGCCTGCGCCAATTGCGTTTGATGCACCTGCAACATGAGGAGCGTTTTGCCAATTGGTTGTGGTTGACCATCGCAAGCTCGTCTCCATATTTGCAGGCGCTGCTTCAAGCCAAAATGCGGTTTCTCCTGTATCGCTCATGGTAAAACCTGCAGGATCGTGATAGAAGATTATACCGCCGCCGGGACCCGTGCTGCCAACATGACCTCGGTTTGTTACCGGTGCGCTGGTAACGCTGCCAGAATTATCTGAGCGTACGACGGTTACCGTAATGCTTGCGTCTCTGTCGGCAAGCTGTACAGTATATGTAACATCTGTACTAATGGCAGTAGCGCCATCCCGTAACCACTGGTAGGTAATAATACCGCTGCCGCCCAGTGCGGCAATATTCGCCGTAAGTGTCGCTCCAATATGGGGATCGCCGTCTATAGTAACTTTTCCTTTAAGGCGCGGCTGCCCGCAGGCGATGAGCGTGAGCATAACTATTGCCGCAATGGCGATAGTTCCTGTGGTTTTAATTACGTTTTTCATGAAATGCCTCCTTTTCTGTCAATTTTAATAACTGTAAGTGACAGTATAACTCACCAATAGTTTATTGTCAATAATTCACCGCAAAAGACCCTCCATTTTACCGGATAAGGCCGGCACAGGGGGAGGCGGCGGGTAAGCCGGAACATTGTGGGCGTCCTCGGCGAAGCAGACCCGCCCAATAACTGCACGGCAAAGCCGTGTAGATGAGTAAATCAGCACGGCGTAGCCCAAGTAATTTTCTCTGTATGCCAGTAAATGCGGGTTTGCTTTAGCAAACCCAGTGGGCGTGCGAGAAAAATTTAAAACTTAGGGTACAGAAAAGTCTGCCCGGCACCGTACGCATGAGCGCAACCCGAAATGACAAACCAATCAATGATAAGTAGCAGAACACAAAGCCGGGCTGGGGCTGCGGCATCGGATTCCCCCACCTGTTCCGGCTTGCCCGCTGCCTCCCCCTGTGCCGGGGTTGTTGCAGCACCAGACAGGGGCGGTTTAAAGTAAACCCAACTCGGTCATTGTTTTTTTCAACACCGCTTCGCTTGTAATGGAGAATTTTGGTGACTGTCACCGAGCGTGACCTTTTATAGAAAAATATTGATTTTTCCTTATACGCCACAAATGCTTGTTTTCCCTTTCATTTTGTGCTATTATGTAGAAGTGAGAATCTTCAAATATAAGTGGTTTCATCGATTTGCCAAAAAAGAGGGCATATCAGACAGCGAACTGAAGGAAATTGTTAATCAGCTTGAAGGCGGGCAATATTATGCCGATTTGGGCGGTAGCGTTTATAAAATGGAATTAGCTAGAAAAGGCAAGGGAAAACGCGGCGGGTATCGGGTACTTGTTATTTTCAAAAGTGAGTTTCGTACCTTTTTTGCTTTTGGTTTTCCAAAATCGAAGATGGGCAATATTGAAGACGATATGTTAAAAGGTTATAAGAAACAAGCAAAAGAAGATTTTTCTTTGACTGAAGAACAGATAAAATTAATGTTAGAAATTAAAGATTTGGTTGAAATTTTACAGGAGGAATAAAATGAAATACAAAAGCGAAGCGTTTGCAGCTATGCACGAACATGCAGTAGCAATGTACAAAGTCGGCGGAATAACAGAAGCCAGTATGCGTGAATATGACGAAATGTGTCTCAAAAACTATAAATCAGCAAAACAAGCTTCTCCTGTTTTCGCCGATAATACATCTGTAAAACATATTAGCCACGCTACCGCATAATTTTTATTATTTTCCAATTCGCCAAAGTAAGCCCGCCGTTCCTGCCCGCCTCCCCCTGTGCCGGGGTTACAGACACCCCGCCGGAGTTGTTGCAGCACCAGACAGGGCAGGTTTAAAGTAAACCTAACTCGGTCATTGTTTTTTTCAACACCGCTTCGCTTGCCGCAGAAAGTTTGCCCAAGGGCAGCCGGGTGGGGCCGCTGGGGAGGCCAAGCCAGGCGGCGGCCTGCTTGACGGGAATGGGGTTGGTTTCAATGAAGATAGCTTTAACCAGGGGCAGCAGCTCAAAATGGATGCGGCGGGCTTCGGCAAAATTGCCTGCAATACAGGCAGCCACCAGAGCCTTTACCTTTGCCGGCACAATGTTGGCAATAACCGAAACCAGGCCGTCGCCGCCCAATGCCATAAGGGGCAGGGTCAACGCATCATCGCCTGACAATACATAAAACTGTTTGCCCTCGGCCTTGCGGGGGGCGGCAACTTCACGAAGTACATCACCCATCTGGCCAATGTCGCCGGATGCTTCCTTGACCCCAATAATGCCGGGTATGTGGGAAATTTTCTCCATAAGCGGCGTGGGGATATTTCTCCCCGTACGCGAGGCAATATTATAGACAATTATCGGAATACCCGTGGCGGCGGCGGCCTCAAAATGCCGGAACAGCCCCTCATCATTTGGTTTATTGTAATAAGGAGTTACCACCATGGCCGCATCGGCGCCCATCCGTTTGGCCCGTTCGGTGTACTGTACCATGTGTCTGGTATCATTTGAGCCGGTTCCCACCAAAATCGGGACCCGTCCTTTGACGGTTTCCACCGCAATGCCAATGAGCCGTTCTTCCTCGTCCTCGTCAAGGGTGGGGGTTTCCCCAGTGGTTCCCAACGGGACAATACCGTCAATACCCTCCCCTATCTGAAACTCAATAAGACGTCGAAAACCCTCGTAATCGACCTCGCCGGAACCCTGCATGGGGGTAATAAGTGCTGTAAAAGCGCCGCGAAATGCTATCATAATATGGCAGTATATCGAAAAAATACCTTTTTTTCAAGGGATTAATCAAACTTTAACCAAAAATCCGGCTATTGGCGTTAAAACCACTAGCCACTGGCGTGAAAATAACCGATACTATATAGTAAGACTTTCAAATGGAGGAAAAAGGGGATGAAAATAAAATTCAAATTGAGTCTCGTGGTAATCGTTATAGTAGCGACTATTGTAACAGGGATATCTTTCCTGCTTCTGCGCGAGGCTTCTAATATCAGCATAGATCTGAGCAAACGCGGGATAGCCTACCTAACCGACATGCAAGCAGAATACTGGAGCGGTCGGGAAGAAGGCCACATACGGATGCTGCGTACTCTGGCAGACATAATGGCGGATTACGAAGATGTAGACGTAGATGCCAGACGAAACCGATTCGACAGTATGCTTCTGGGTACCATAACCTCGAATCCCGGGATAACCAGTCTGTATACGGTGTGGAAACCCAATGCCATTGACGGCAGGGATGCGCAAAACATCGGCCGGCCCGGCTCCACACCAACAGGCCAATATGCATCAACCTACACAAGGGAAACCGGCCAGATAACACAGAGGGCTACCGTTGATTTAGAAGGTTCAATGGCCTATCTCAACGGCCCTAATGCCAGAAAAGACCGGGTAGAACATCCTTATCCCCTTACTATAGCCGGAAAAAACACCTATGTATTCAGAAT
>WQXQ01000066.1 GCA_009784775.1 Treponema sp. | reverse complement strand
ATAAACCGTTTCCACGTATTTGCCGGAAGTGTCTTATCAGCAAAACCATGAAAGAGAAATGATTGCTGGCAGCTTATTATATGTCTTTGATCGCATATCGTTACCCCCGGACAAGGTTCGTAATTACCAAACCCCACATATTCGAACAGGCGGCTATGGGAGCCGGGCTCTGGACCATACGGACGATTTGATTTTGCCCAGAATGAAAGGGCCAATACCCCTTCTTCCAGCAGGTTTATGGGTGCATCGGAATGAACTTCAAAAGCATATTCAATCAAGTTGTTGGCGCCCAAGTCAATATTCTGCATTCGCACCAACTTTTTGGAAGCGCCGGAATGGCCTGTTTCCCCTTCATACTCCCAATCAACTGCACTATGGGTGGGTGTTGGCGGAACCACGCCGGGAATGTTATAGGTAAACGCATGCCCGGAAATGGTATTTATATTATCAGAGGAACGATAATGTCTTGGTTTGCCGTCATCGTATACAATCAAGGTATAACCCGGCGGGTCTCCGTCATAATATTCACCGATGCCCATGAGGATTGCGCCGCCGGCGGACTGTTCTGTTGCGCCCCTGTCCAATACGGCGTTGCTAATGCCGCCCTGAATAAACCATACGCCCGGCGGCACGTTTCTGTCGCCTGCTACCTGATTCCAGCCAGGGGCGTCACTCCATGGGTGTACCGGCACTGTAATACTGACGCGCAGAAGACCATCAACGACTGCATCTGTGGTTAGTTGTAATGCAAACGGTTCATCAGGGAGCGCGTCCCCCACCGCAAGACCAACAAAATCAGCCTGGATATTGGGCTGGTTTGTCGGTGCCGCTCGATAACCGGAGGAAACATTGACCGCTCCAACAACAATATCCGGCTGCCCGGCAACAACAATGTCTTCGGTAAGGTCGCCAAAGTCGATCGCATACTCTACGTCAAAAATCGCGTCGTTGGGCATCTCAAACACCGGATACCGGAACCCGTTCACGGGTACCATTTTGAATGCGGTAAAGCCGGGAGTATCACCGCCGTTCAAATAGGCATTCCAGCCGGTAGTATCCTGACCGCTACGGGGCTCGACATTGGTAATCTTAAAACTTGACTCGAGTGGATTGCGGGAACCATTGGTTAGTTCACCAAAAAGATCATTATTGAACGGTACCAGTTCAAAAGTAACCGATCTGCTGACAGAACTGATGGTTGTTCCCACCCTGCCGTCTACCAGAACCAGTCTGCCAACGGCAAGCAGGGCGTGGTTGCGAAAACCGGCAAACAGAACGGCGCCATTGCCATCGGCGGCGTAATTAATACCTTCAATACTGGTCTGCACCCACAGTTTGCCCCGTTGGTCATTTGACCAGGAAGCGCGGTATACTTGCGCGTCAGCCGGATTGCCGCCGCCGGCATAATAAAACGCTGCTTCAAAGCGTTCCGCGCCCGCCAGGGCCAATAAATCGGTTAATGCGCGGCCGTTACCGTCCCCGCCAAAACCAATGCCCAGACTGACCATCATTCGGCCGTCTTCGGTGTATTGGATTGGCTCTTCAGCGGCGGGGGAAGATTTTTTATCCGGGGTGGTAAAAACGGTACAGGTACCCATAATCAGACAGGCTGCCACGGTCAATAACGAGAACGATATATCCCTGAAACACTGTCTTTTTATACGGTCCCCCTATGGTATACGTCCATTGTACTACACCATTGGGGGAAAAGCAAATTAATTTTCCAGAATTATTATCTCTACCCGGCGGTTTCTGCGCCTGCCTTCTTCGGTGTCGTTATCTGCAAGCGGCCGGTCGGCGCCATAACCCCGCACAACCACACGATCCGGCGAACGGGCGCCGCGGGCAATAAGGTAATCGGCAACAACCGCCGCCCGTTCCGCAGAAAGCCGTTGCCGGCCCTCGGCAGTTCCGGCAAGCGCGGTATGGCCGCCCACCAAAATATCACGTTCCTGATAACGGCTCAGGATTTCGACAACTTTGTCGAGCTTTTCCCGTTCACCGGCAAGCATAATGGCCGTATCAGGAGCAAATCGAATATCATCCATACTGATGACAATGCCTTCATCGGCCACCCGTACGGTGACATCGGCAATTGCCAAACGGTCAATATCTTCCGCAATTTCTTCCGCCATTCGTTCCCTGTCCATACGAGCAGCTTCAACAATTTCGGCTTCGGCTTTACCGCGGTATTCTATCGTTCTGCCGTCGGACAAGCTAAAGGTATACCGGAAATCTTCGGAGTAGGCAACGGCCTGCCCCATAACCATGTCCCAGTACACCATTTGTTCGGATGCTCCCTGAATCCGCCGCGGCCAAACAACACCGCGAACAGACGGCGGCCGTGAGTCTATCCGGTAACTTACCGAAAAAGCAGGGAATGTTTTACCTTTCCATTCACGGTTTCCTACATATCTATAATTGGCGGTAAAAGGGATACGGTACGGTTCCACTATGCCGTAATTATCACGAAAGTCATGCATTTCATGCCCTTCATAAGTCCATCGTTCACCAACTTCTATGCTTCTATTGGGAAAAACCGGCACGTCACGCACGACCGGCATAAAATACTTTTTGTCGATTTTCATACGGCCCAGAGGATCCCGGTCAAATATGGACTCATATTCTCTGGCCCACTGGAAACTCCTGCCTACCGTATTGCCCGCGCGCTCCGAAGTTTGAAAAATGGCGCGGTGCGTCCCGGTTCCGTTCGATTCAGCGGTTACCTCAACCGCAATCCGGTTAAGGATTTCTGCGGTGTGACTCAGCCGGTTATTAACGAATACATCCTGATGCACGGTCGAAAGAATACGGTACTGGTCACCTGCCTGGTGCTTGTACAAAAATTCCTCGGCCCCAAGAGGAAAGAGACACATTATCAGCACTACTATAGATAAAAAATGTACTTTCATAAGCCCCTCTACCCAAGTAAAAGCCCGGTGATGAACCGGGCTCTTACTTAGAACAAGAAAAATTTTAAATAAGCCAGAAACCTTTCATTAGAATGACAGGCTCGGAGCAGCGGCGGGCTTTGCAACCGGTTTCTTTGCGGCCGGTTTCTTAGCTGCCGGCTTCTTCGCCGCAGGTTTCTTCGCGGCGGGTTTCTTCGCCGCAGGCTTCTTCGCTGCGGGTTTCTTTGCGGCGGGTTTCTTCGCCGCAGCTTTCTTCACCGCAGGTTTCTTTGCGGCGGGTTTCTTCGCCGCAGGTTTCTTCACCGCAGGCTTCTTTGCCGCGGGTTTCTTCGCCGCAGGCTTCTTCGCCGCGGGTTTCTTCGCCGCAGGTTTCTTCGCTGCGGGTTTCTTTGCCGCAGGTTTCTTCGCTGCGGGTTTCTTGACAGCTTCTGCCATCTTCTTGTCCCCCTTTACAGGTTTGTTACTGCCTTTCACCTTGGCAGAGGTGGGTTTGCGATTCTTCGCCTTGTCCCCTCCCTTTTCATTTTTCCCGGAATTATTTATAACCGCTTGCGCGCCGGCAAGACGAGCCAGCGGCACCCGGAATGGTGAACATGAAACATAGCTTAACCCTACTCGATAACAAAAGTCAATAGTGGCAGGATCACCGCCGTGCTCTCCGCAGATACCGATCTTAAGACCCGGCTTCACGGAGCGCCCAAGGAAGATAGCCACCTGCATTAATCCGCCAACGCCATCTTCATCAATGGAGTTGAATGGATCAACGTCAAGCACTTGCTTTTCAAGATAGGTCGGCAGGAATGATGCAATGTCATCGCGGCTAAACCCAAACGTCATTTGGGTCAGATCATTGGTGCCAAAGCTGAAGAAGTCAGCATATTGTGCGATATGATCTGCGCGGATCGTGGCGCGGGGCACTTCGATCATCGTACCAATTCGTACCGGTATCTTAATTTTTGCTTCACTAAAGACTTTTTCAAGCACTTTTTCCGCATTGGGGCGGAGCAGCTTGAGTTCGCGGGCAGTAACCACAAGGGGGATCATAATTTCGGGATGCACGGGGATTTTTTCCTTGGCACATTCCACTGCCGCACGGGCGATAGCCTCAACCTGCATATCATAAATTTCAGGGTGAGTAACCGCAAGACGGCATCCTCTATGTCCCAGCATGGGGTTAAATTCTTTAAGGCTGTCAATTTTGGCTTTAAGTTTGTTAGAGTCAATGCCCAATTCCACTGCAAGTTTCTCAATATCCGCTTTTTCGTGGGGAACAAACTCATGGAGCGGCGGATCGAGCAGCCGGATAACCACCGGGCGGCCTTCCATCGCCTTGAATATACCATAGAAGTCCTTTTGCTGGAGCGGCAGCAGGTCTTTCAACCGTGCACGGCGCTCTTCCTCGGTATCGGCAAAGATCATCGCGCGGAAATAGGACAGTTTTTCCTCAAAGAACATATGCTCGGTACGGCACAGACCGATACCCTGGGCGCCAAATTCAAAGGCCCGTTTGGCATCTTCCGGCTGGTCGGCATTGGTCCAGACATCAAATCCCTTGATTCCGCCCCGTACTGCCTGAGCGCGCACATCATCGCACCATTTCAGGAATGTGTTCATATCTTTTGATATGGCCGGAGCAACCAGGGCCATGCGTCCTTCATACACTGCGCCGGTGCTGCCATCAATGGTAAGCCACTCGCCTTCTTTGTATGTTTTGCCGCCAATGGTAACCGTTGTACCCTGTACTGAAATGCCTTTTGCGCCGACAACACAGGGGGTTCCCATGCCGCGGGCAACAACTGCAGCGTGACTGGTCATGCCGCCGGTAGAAGTCAATATACCCTGCGCCGCTACCATGCCGCCAATATCTTCGGGGCTGGTTTCTTTGCGCACCAACAGGACTTTTTCGCCTTTTGCATGCCAGGCTTCCGCCTCTCTCGCGGTAAAGACAATTTTTCCGCACGCGGCGCCGGGAGACGCATTCAAACCTTTGGTGATGACCACTGCCTGCTTTGCCGCAGCCGGATCAAGCATTGGATGGAGGAGCTGGTCAAGGTGGCCGGGCGTTACCCGCAGAATGGCGGTCTTTTTGTCAATGAGGCCTTCACCAACCATGTCAACCGCGCATTTTACCGCAGCAGTTCCCGCACGTTTGCCGTTACGGGTCTGGAGTATATACAGCTTGCCTTTTTCCACGGTGAATTCCATGTCCTGCATATCTTTATAATGCTTTTCGAGTTTATTCTTGATACCAATAAGCTGATTGTAAATTGCCGGATTGCGCTGGGCCAGAGTGGCAATTTTATCGGGAGTTCTGATACCGGCCACGACATCTTCGCCCTGGGCGTTCATCAGGTATTCACCATAGAATACATTGATTCCGGTTGAAGGATCGCGGCTGAAGCATACGCCGGTGCCGGAATCGTCGCCAAAGTTGCCAAACACCATTGACTGAATGTTAACCGCGGTTCCCAAAAGGCCGCGAATATCATTGAGCTGCCGGTATTTAATGGCCCGTTCGTTCATCCATGAGCCAAAAACGGCATTAACGGCGCCCCACAGCTGCTCCAGCGGTACCTGAGGGAAATCCTTGCCGCTGTGCTTCCGTACGATTTTCTTGTACTCTCCGACAAGGCTTTCAAGGTCTTTCGCGTTCAAATCGGTGTCAAGTTCAACATTTTTTGCTTTTTTCATTGCCGTAATGACTTCTTCGAACAGCTCGCGTTCAACGCCCATGACCACATCGCCGTACATCTGGATAAAGCGCCGGTAGGCATCCCAGGCAAAGCGTGGATTACCGGTCTTTTTGGTAAGCCCTTCCACCGCCTTATCGTTTATACCAAGGTTAAGGATGGTGTCCATCATACCCGGCATGGAGGCCGCTGCGCCGGAACGAACCGAAACCAGCAGGGGATCGGCCGGATCGCCCAGTTTTTTCTTCATGACCTTCTCAAGTTTCTTGAGGCCAGCCTCGACCTCTTCCTTGATCCCGGCAGGATACTTCTTGTTGTTTTTGTAATATGCGGCGCAGACCTCGGTAGAAATCGTAAAGCCCGGGGGGCCTGGTATTCCAAGGTTGGCCATCTCTGCAAGGTTGGCGCCTTTACCGCCAAGCAGCTCTTTCATTTTGGCATTGCCATCGGCTTTGCCCTCGCCAAAAAAATAAACATTTTTTTGCTTCGCCATGTTTCCTCCTACACAAACCGCAGTTTGTGCTATTTCATTTTTTACATCATATCATAATCGACAAGAATGTAAAGTCTCTATATGCTTATATTATGAACTATATTGAACTTCCTGTCTACAAAAATCATAAAAAAATTTTATCGACGCTCGAAGATAGTCAAGTGGTTGTTGTCGAGAGTCCAACGGGTTCCGGCAAGACCACACAGCTGCCGGTGATACTGCATGAGGCGGGTTACTCGCAGCATGGCATCATTGGTGTGACCCAGCCGCGCCGCATTGCCGCGGTATCGGTCAGCGAATTCATTGCCCGGCAGATGGGCGTTTCCATGCCAGGCATCATCGGTTACAAGATGCGCTTTGAAGATCGCACCAATCATCAGACCAAAATCAAGATTTTGACCGATGGAATGCTGCTGCAGGAGATGAAATTGGACCCCTGGCTCTCCAAATACAGCGTTATTGTGGTCGATGAGGCGCATGAACGGAGCCTTACCATCGATTTTATACTTGGTCTCCTGAAACGGGTGCTGGAATGCCGCCGTGATTTCAAGGTGATCATCTCTTCCGCTACCATCAATGCGGAAGTGTTCAGCGCCTATTTCGGCGAATGTCCCGTGATAAAGATCGATGCCCAGCGTTTTCCGGTAACATTGATTTATGATTCGGTGGGGAGTGAACGTGAACCGACGGTTCAAAGAACAGAGAACAAAGAACAGAGAACAAAGGATTGGGGGAAACAGGAGGGAAATGGGCAATATGAGGGGAATATTAGTAGTTCGGAGGCGATTTTGGCGAAAATCGAAGCGATTACTACCCGTTGTATTGCGGAAAAGCGTGAAGGAGATATGTTGGTGTTTCTTTCCGGGGAAAAAATGATCAAGGAATGTATGCACCGGCTGGCACTGAGTTCGGCGGGGAAATCGCTGCACTTGCTGCCGTTGTACGGCAGACTGGGTAAAGAAGAACAGGAACGAGTGTTTGAAACCGCGCCAAAGGGCAAAACCAAAGTTATTGTGGCTACCAATATCGCCGAAACATCGGTCACGATTGACGGCATTACCGTGGTGATTGATTCGGGTTTGGCAAAACTGAACTGGTATAACCCCCGCAGCTTTACATCCAGCCTTATTGAAGCGCCTATTTCCAAGGCATCGGCGAATCAGCGCAAGGGACGGGCCGGACGAACCAGAGAAGGCACCTGCTACCGGCTGTACACCCGCCGTGACTTTGAAAGCCGGCCCCTGTACACCACCGAAGAAATTTTCCGCACCGATCTTTCCGAGGTTATCCTGCGCATGGCCGATCTGGGCATTACCGATTTTGAAAACTTTGATTTTATCTCTGCGCCGGGCAAGGAGGCGCTCATTGCCGGGATTGAAACCCTGAATCTCCTGGGTGCGCTGGAACCAGACCGCAGTCTTTCCAATATTGGCAAGCTGATGACTGAATTTCCCCTTGCGCCCCGGCAATCCAGGATTATGGTCGAGGCGATTCTGCGCTATCCCCCTGTACTGCGGGAAACGATCATTGCCGCGGCATTTCTTTCGACGCAAAGCCCCTATATTCTGCCGCCGGGGGAAGAAACCGATGCCCGCAAGGCCCATCACCATTACCGTGATGACAATGGAGATTTTGTCTCATATCTGAAGCTGTTCAATGCCTACACCACCGCAAGCAACAAAACCAAATTCTGCGAAAAAGGCTACCTTGATGACCGGGCAATGGCGGAAATCGTCAATGTGGTCGCCCAACTTGAAGAAATACTCGCTAATTTGAAAATTCCGGTGCTGGCAAGCAGCGGCGCAGCAAGCAGCGTACGGGATTACCTCTGCTGCATAGGCCGGGGGATGATTCAATTTGTCTGCACCCGCGAAGGACAAGGACGAAATACCAGTTATCGCAGCCTTACCGCAGATAAAATCATTATTCATCCCGGTTCGGTCATGTTTCGCATGGATCCGCAGTTTATCGTGGCGGGAGAAATTGTCCGCACCAGCAGAACGTATGCCATGTCGGTTTCGCCGCTATCGAAAGAAATATTGAAGGAATTGGGAATTAGAAATGAGGAATTAGGCATTAGGGATACGGGTGACGAGAAAAAGCTGAAGAGAGCGCGGGATTTTACGAATAATATCAAGATTGGCGCTGAAGTTTTTGAGATTCGGACGATTAAGGGGAAAAAGACGGCGATATTGCCGTGGGAACAACTGGCGCGGATACGTGACGATATTCCAGCCGAGACGGTGTACAAGGGATTGAAGGGCTGCATCATCGTCAACAGAGTGTATACCCTGCTTGATGGGGAAAAGCTGGATTTAATGCTTTCGCTGGCTCCTACGCTGGATGTAGAAAACGCATTAACCCGCGAATGGCCCCGGAAACAGAACTTCAATTCAATGGAAAACCTTGCGGCGCTGCTTGACTACATGGACAGTCTGGTACGGCCGGCGCGCTGGAAAAAAAACTCGAAAGAACTGGGATTTCTGGGCCTTTTCACCGACGGCGAAGGCAATTACTGGATTCGCTGCTCACGGGGTTTCCACACCAGCCTGAACGAAAGCCTTGCAAGTATCGAGGCGCTCATCGATGAATTGGGCGAAAATGTGGATATAAGCATCAAACATATCGTCAATCAGACCTACCGGCGCTTGTCAGATTTGATTAACTGGTAATTATCTTCTTACCCCGTTTTCGACAACCATGAACTGCGATTCGTTCAATGTGTACGGTATGCCCGCATTGGTAAACACCGTCCTGGTTGCCCGTAAGTAATTCCCAAAAGTCGAATTGGCGTCGGGATTGGTGTTTTGCGCCCGGTTATTATCCCGGCTGTCGGTAATGGTTTTGTTGGTGTATGCGGGGAACAGCACATATTTAGATGCCCAATAGTCCAGCGCGACCGGATCGTTTGCAATGGCAACCTTATTCACTTGCGTGGCCTGATTATAGGGAATACGCGGCGAATCATACCATGTACCCACATAAATCATATCCATAATATGCAGTGCGGGCAGGCCTGTTGCGATCATCTGCCGCGCCAGGCCCCCGCTTCCGATGGCGCCATGGTTATCGGCCCTTTGTTGCGAATGGGTGCCAAAATAATTCTTGAGCGCGCCGGTCATATGCATATTAACATGATATTTCAGTACCGGCATATTAATCACCTTGAGTTTATCCCTATTGTACGTTTGGGTACCTGCATCCCAGATTCCCAGTCTAAAACTGATACGGGTTCCGTATTCGGTGGTGAATTTGGCGTAGGAAACGCCCCAGCCGTTACCATCTAAACCGCTGGGCCGGACAAACCCATCCGTATTATTCCCGGCGCTAAACTCCGCCACCGCCGCATTACGGGTAAATCTATCCCATACATCGCCGGTAACCTTATGACCGGCGGCCTTAAAGTCGTTGATCACCCTCATGGCAGATTGGGTGCGGTCGTGGGCGTTCGCCTGCGGCCATTCAAGGCTGCCGCCGCCATTGACGCCGGTACTATACTGCGCATGACCGTTATCCCCCACAAAAATTTCCCCGGTAAAGCCATTGGGATGATCCAGTATTGCCTGAATGACGCCGCGCAATAGGTCGGTATTGGTACCGCCGCGCTGCGGCCACTGACCGTTGATTTTAAGCAGCACCACGTCATCGGATGCTATCACTCCGGTCGGCGTACTGGCGGTTTGGTAGAAGAACAGGCCATTACCAAGCATTGAATCAACCAGCTTTTGTACCCCATCGTCAGTGCCGTCCGTATCCTGGACAAAAATAGCAGATCCGGTTAATGGACTGGGCACAGGGCTTACCGTAATATTTACTGCGGCGCTTTGGCCATTGTACGAAATGGCAACAACCGTATCGGCAAGGCTTAAATGGCCCGCCGGACTAACCGTATAACCGGTAACCGCCGCTGATGTGCCGTTGTTAAAATAAGCCGTAACCACCATGCCCGCTGTCGAAAACTTTTGGCTCACAAAATAGTCCGTTTTGGCAGGCCCGGTGGTAACTGCAATATTCAGGAGAAGGACCGGATTTACCGTGATGGGTATCGCAGCGCTTTTATCCTCGTAGAAAACAGTAACCGCCGTATCGCCTACGCTTAAGGCGCCAGACGGGCTTATGGTCCAACCGGCACATACCACTTCTGAACCATCATTATAATAAGCCGTAACAGCCATGCCCGTTGTCGAAAATGCTTCGCCGGCAAAATACACTGTTTTTGCGGGTGGTGTGGTGACCGCAATATCCAAAAGAAGGAGGGGATCTATCGTGATCATTATAAGGGCGTATTTGCCGCTGTATGAAACGGTAATAACGTCATAACCCACAATTAAGGCGCCAAGCGGACTTATCGTATAATCCGTAATTTCGATCTCGGTACCATCATTATAAAAGGCCGTAACAACCATGCCCGCTGTCGAGAATACTTGACCCTCAATATACTCCTTTTTTGCGGGAGGTGTTGTTATTTTAATGGTCTGGAAGAGGACTGGATTTACCGTGATGGGTATTATGGCGCTTTTGTCCTCGTAGAAAACAGTAACCGCCGTATCGCCCACGCTTAAGGCGCCGGACGGGCTTATGGTATAACCGGTAATAGCAGATGATGTATCGTTATCATAATAAGCCGTAACAACCATACCCGTTGCCGAGAATGTTTCACCGGCAAAATACATTGTTCGTGCGGGCGGAGTGGTTACCGCAATGCTTACCAGTTTAGGGTCGCTGTCATCGGCGGGCTGCTTGCATACCGAAAACGATAAAACGAACAAGCATACTAAAACGACAAATAGACTATGAACACGCATTTTTCTCATAACTGCCCCCTTACCGAATGTATTGTATCACAAAACCGGCCAGCATGGCAAATAGCAAACTATACGCAAGATAGAGCAGAAAATGTTTTGGACCAAAGATCATTTTTACCGCGCTTAAATTGGTGATTTTAACCGCCGGCCCCGCAAGCATAAATGCCATCGCATCGCCTATCCCCATGCCTTCATCCATCCATAAGCGTATCAGCGGGATGGTGCCTCCGCCGCAGGCATACAGCGGAATGGCAAGCGTTGTCGCAAAAAGAAAACCCAGCCCGCGTTTTGCCCCAAACAGCGCGGCAATCCAATGCGGCGGCACATACCGGTTAAACAATGCCGTAAGCGCCAGACCGAACAGCAAATAGGGGGTGGTGATTCTGAACGCCTTCCACAAATCGGAAAAAAAGGCTTTTTTGGTTTTCTTTTCCGACGGCAGAGCCGCCGACTCAAACCGATCAAAGGCAAAAAGTTCCTTTGGAGCTGAAGCCTTGTTTCGGAACAGGAACAATACAAGCGTACCCGCCAGAATGCCGCTGAAAAAGCATAAGGCAAGCCGCAGCAGCGCTATACATGTACCAAGCGCAAAACTTACAATAACAATATTGGGGTTAAGCAGAATTGAGCTGACCATAAAAGAAATCAGAATATGCTGCGGCACGCCCTTTTTCCCCAGCGCCGCGATAACCGGAACCGTACCGTACATACAAAGCGGCGATACGATCCCCAGAATGGAAGCCAGACAAAGCGGCAACAGCCAAAAACGGCCGGAAGCAAGGCGGGCCATTTTTTCAATAATTTTTTCCGAAAGGTACACCGACACCAGCGATCCGGCAATAAGCCCCGAAGCCCAATACGGCGCAATTTGCCTGAACAAAGACCAGAGGTTTCTGGCTATTTCAATAATTTCAAACAGGATATATTCCATTTGGAATCATATAGCAAAGAAAGAAAAGCTGTCAACAACTGGGTTGGTTATGGTTTTCCCGCTTGCCGAAAATATCTTTAACATGTTATGCTGTATGCCTGAGGAGTAACGTATGCCACAAACGATGACTTTAGATGAAAAACTTGCCATATCAAATAAGGCTTTTACTTTATTACATGCTGGAGATAAAGAAGGATTTAGCCGCCTTATAAGAACAGCCCCTCTACCTCCGTACTTGGCAAAAGTGTATAAAGAAAAAGTGGGCGTAAAACAGCTTATAGAAAGCGGCTGGAATTTGTCGGAAGCAGAGGCGGAATTTGGACACGACTGGCTTAATAAATAGTGTATATGCTGCTGCTGCGGCTATAGATTTTGGCCGCAAGGGTTTTGCCACCAGAGGAAAAGCCGAAGAAGGACGTTTATCTTACGAGAACGGTATATCCTTGGCATTATCTACATTCAGAGATGCTCAGTCAACCATTGACCCTCAAATCATAATCCTTGTTGAATATACCTTTCTGACCCAGGAACTGCAGTTCTGTACAGAATCCGATACAGACAGCCGGAGTAGCCTTACTCAAGCTATACAGAGTTTTAATGACGCGTTTCTTGCCCTTACCGTTGTAGAGGATAGTACGCTTTATCAGGCAGCTGATAAAACCCATCCCCATTATAAGAAATACCGGGTGAGCGGATTTCCCAAGGATTCATTTCATATTGCCTGTATTGCTCATCGAACAAGACTGCGGAATATACTCCGTTCTCCCGGCATAGACGCCATCGAAAAAGCCCTGCTCAAACAACGACTTGCCAATCTTGCCACCGCCCAAAAGGGGTATATGGTGAAGCAGGAGAAGGCGTTGGGGAATGGTTATTGATCTAAGCTAGAAAATTATTCAAAGTCTTTTTCAACAACTGCAAGCAATTGTTCAATTTGTATCATTACATAATCCTGAAACTTGGGCGGAAGATTATTAAAAAGGCTGGTTAAACGGTGGAGCTTTTCCGATGGTGTCGTATAAAACATATTCCCTGTACCATGTTTGAGCCATATTTCGCTTGCACCAAAAGTTAGCGATATAAGATGCATTATTCTATCATTGACCTTTCGGTTAGCGTTTTCCAAATCCGCAATATACCCATTGCTGATAAAAATAGCCTTGGCAAACTCGGTTTGAGACATTTGAAGGGTGGTTCTGAGGTGTTTTATCCGCTCATTTATGGTCATTGGTTAATTATAGCAAATAAAACTCACAAAACAAGATATTTTTTCACTAAATGAGTAATTTCTTGGATTATGTATTGACAGAACTCGCATTATGAGTTATTATACTCACATTATGAGGTTAATAGTGTGACCAAAGAAGAAAAAATTGACAAATTAACTCATGATTTCTCTTTGTTGCCAGAAGAAAAGCAGGACTATATTCTCGGCGTTTTGCAGGCTCTGGTTTTTGCACATGAAGAATTGTCCGGTGTATCTGATTCATTAAACGCTGTCAAAGAAAACATAGTGAACACCGTTGGCTTATGCTGACAAAAATGTATGCATTTAAGGAGTGTTTTTATGAAATCCATTGCTAAAGTATCAGGGATTATTTTAGTTGCGATAATATTTGGGTTTACTTTTGTTGCCTGTCCTGATCCTGTAGAAGATACCCTTGCCCTCCCTGTTATCACCATTGTCACACAGCCTGCTGCAACGACAAATGTGACTGCCGGGAGCATCAGCAACAGCCTGTCTGTTGTTGCCAGTGTTACCCAGAGCCAGACGCTGAGCTACCGGTGGTTCAGTAACACATCGAATAGCAATGTCGGCGGCACGTTTATTTCCGGGGCGACCGGCGCAAGCTACACGATACCGACAGACCTTACGGCTGGGACATATTTTTATTTCTGCGAAGTCAGGGCTACCGGAGGCGCAGCCTCTGTCAGATCAAATGTAGCAACGGTTAATGCATCTGCCTTGCCCACTATCACCATCACCGCGCAGCCAGCCCCAATGACAAATGTGACGGTCGGAAGCATCAGCGGCTCTCTGTCCGTATCGGCAAGCGTTACCCAAAGCCAGACGCTGAGCTACCAATGGTACAGCAATACGAGCAATAGCAATGTCGGCGGCACAGAAATTGCCGGGGCGACCGGCGCAAGTTACCCGATACCGACAAACCTTACGGCGGGGACATATTTCTATTTCTGCGAGGTGAGGGCCACCGGCGGTGCTGCATCTGTCCGCTCGAATGCGGCGACGGTTAGTGTCCCCCACGAAATAGGCGCCACTGGTCCCGGCGGTGGAATAATCTTCTACTATGATCCTACTGGATTTACCATGACCGACACCGGCGAAACCTGCCATTATCTTGAAGCCGCGCCAGTTGATATGGCTACGATGCGTGCATGGGCATCATCAGGATTTACCGCCACCAATATACCCGGCACAGAAACGGCTATTGGTACAGGACGCAGAAATACCGCCTTGATTCTTGCAACAGATCCAGGGGCCCCTGCCGCCAGAGCCTGCAGGAATTACAGTCATAACGGTAAAAGCGACTGGTTTTTACCCAGCAGCGATGAATTGAATCAGTTGTATCTTAACAGAAGCGCTGTTGGTAATATGTTGGGAATTGGATGGTTCTGGTGGTCTTCATCGCAGGTATCGCCGTACTATAATAGCGCGTGGGGTCAGAATTTCGGCGAGGGGGGCTATCTGTACATCGGCGCCAAGCTCAACGACAACAATGTCCGTCCTGTCCGGGCTTTTTAACTATTTAGCTATTTAACTATTTAATTTTTTTGGAGCGTTTTTGTGGCATTAATGAAAGTGACGGCACCAAATACCCGCAGCTTTCCGATTTCAAAGTTAAATGGATTGCGGATATTCACCGTGAAAAATACAAAGGTAATTCAGCTTATTATTGCCAATGGTAACGTAACAGCGCCCCCCCCCCCCCCCCCCCGGACAAAAATTCCCCCGGCGGGCCCCGCCCCCCTCTTTTTTTTTCGACATAATTTT
>WQXQ01000065.1 GCA_009784775.1 Treponema sp. | reverse complement strand
TTTGCCGTTTTATCGTAATCAAGAGATGTTGCGTAAATATCGGTTATTTTCTGATAAAACCGCCGCTCGGACAGGCGTATTTCGCGGATTTTTTCGAGTTGTTTATCAAAGTAGTCTTCAGTCAGGATAGTTCCGCCATGTTTCAGACGTTCTTCGTCCATTACCCAACCCTGGATTGTATAATCTTTGACTATTTTATTTGCCCATTTACGGAATTGAACAGCCCGTTCGTTGTTGACTTTGAAGCCTACGGCGATAATCATTTGCAGGTTGTAGTGCAATATTTCACGTTCAACCTGCCGGGCACCTTCGGTTTGAACTATCCGGAAATACCGGATAGTTGAATTCTCAGATAATTCATGATCAGAAAATATATTTTGAATATGCTCGTTTATCGTTCTTACATCTACATCATATAATATTGCCAGCATTTTTTGCGTTAGCCATATGTTTTCGTCTTCGTAGCGCATTTCGAAACTTTGTTTGTTGTCTCCTGTAGCGGCGATAAATGTGAGGTATTCTGCCGCACTTGAACGGATTGTTACTTCCTTTTTTGCTTTCATTTTTGCCATTTTTCCTGTTTTTAGTATAACACATCTTTAAGTTTTTATACAGAAAAAGGAGACTTTTTCATGAAATTTTTCCTTGCGTCTTTTACACTACTGTGATACTATTGCGGTATGCCGCAAACCGTCAGGTATAAAATCCCGGTTGATTATTATATCATGATGTGCATTTGCGCCTCATTCATAATAATTGCCTTTATGTTAGACACACCGCAGCACATTCTCAGCGGTTATTATAAAATTCACACCTCCCGCAGCGTGTTAATAACAGACTATATAGCGCTGGCAGGCATTGGGGCCGCCCTTATCAATTCGGCAATTCTGGTTATTTCCAATTTACTAATGCTGATAGTTACCAGGCGCGAACCCAACGGAAAAGTAATTGCCGCCCTTTTTTTGACCATCGGGTTTTCACTGTTCGGAAAAAACATGATTAATACCCTGCCCATAATGGCGGGGGTTTGGCTCTACGGAAAAGTTACCAAAAAGCATTTCTCGGAAATGGTTATCTTTGCCATGATCAGCACCACCATTGCGCCCATAGTCAGCGAAGTAGCATTTTTGGACGAAAGTTTCAGCCTTATCAGGTTTATTGCCGCGTATGCCATTGGGATTTTTGCAGGATTTATTTTTCCGGTCATTGCAGATTATGTAAAAGTGATGCACAACCATTACTGTCTCTACAACGGCGGCATTGCCGGAGGATTCATTGCAACAATGTTCGCCGGTTTTCTGCGAAGCATCGGCATAGAAATAATACCGGAAAACCTGTGGGATACATCACACACCACACAGCTGGCAATTTTGGCCTACTCTATTGCAGCGGTACTGATTATCTACGGCATTGTTACCGATAAACCGGTCAATGCATTGGTAAAATACAAAGAACTTTTAAAAGAAAAAGACCCCGATGATTGCGACTATTTAACAAAATATCATAACACCTGTTACATTAACATTGGCATTATGTGTATCGTTTCAACCACGGTCATGCTTGTTTTGGGAAAACCAATCAACGGCCCCATATTGGGGGGAATTTTCACCGTGTCCGGCTTTGCCGCCTGCGGCAAACACCTCAAAAACGCAACTCCCATCATCATAGGAAGTATTATTGCCGTATACCTTAATCACCTTGCATTTGACGCATCGGTAAACACCCTCGCCATACTTTTTTCGACAGGCCTGGCCCCCATCGCCGGAAAATACGGATGGCACTGGGGCATTATTACCGGTTTTATGCATGTTTCAATAGCTATTTTTATCGGAGATGTCAACGGCGGTCTTAACTTATACAATAACGGGTTTGCCGGCAGCTTTATCGCCGTCTTAATTCTTCCCATAATAACCGTATCAAAAACCTTCTACGCAAAACTGAAAAGAAAAATTGAAAGCGAATTACAGGAAAGGTTCAAATAAAATGGTCAGGCCGCCGCAAGGCGGCCAAAATCCCCGTGTACACTATTCCTTGATGTTGTATTTCTTCCTGAACCGCTCAATACGTCCAGCAGTATCTACCAGCTTTTGCTTGCCGGTAAAGAAGGGATGGCACGCGGAACAAATTTCAATTTTGACGTCCTTGATGGTGGAACGGGTCTCAATAGTGGTCCCACAGGCGCAGCTGATTTTGGTCATCTCATATTTGGGATGAATTTTTTCTCTCATATAATCCTCCAATTTTGTCCAACTCCGGCGAAACCGCTATGCGGGGAAAAACCGGTTTAAGGACTAATCCATGCCCGCCGTACCAGTGTTCATGGATCGCAGGAATGCTTCATTATTCTTGCTTTTTTTCATTTTGTCAACCAGCAATTCGATGATTTCTATGTCGTCCATGGGGTTGATAACCTTGCGCAGTATCCAAATCCGCTGGAGTTCTTCTTCGGTCAGCAGCAGTTCTTCCTTGCGGGTGCCGGATTTCTTGATATTGATTGCCGGGAACAAGCGGCGGTCGGAAATGCGGCGATCCAGGTTGATTTCCATATTGCCGGTACCCTTGAATTCTTCAAAAATAACCTCATCCATACGGCTGCCGGTTTCTACCAGCGCGGTGGAAATAATGGTTAAACTGCCCCCCTCTTCGATATTGCGGGCCGCGCCGAAAAAGCGCTTGGGCTTGTGCAGGGCATTGGAGTCGACACCACCCGATAAAATCTTTCCCGATGTGGGCACGGTCTGGTTATAGGCCCGTGCCAGCCTGGTAATCGAATCCAGAAGAATTACCACATCTTTTCGGTGCTCTACCAGACGTTTGGCCTTTTCCAGCACCATTTCGGTAACCTGCACGTGGCGGGTGGCCTGTTCGTCAAAGGTCGATGAAATAACTTCGGCCCGCACCGTACGTTCCATATCGGTTACTTCTTCGGGACGCTCATCAATCAAAAGAACGATGAGATAGACCTCGGGGTGATTTCTGGTGATGGCATTGGCGATCTTTTGCATCATAATTGTTTTACCGGTGCGGGGCGGCGCAACAATCAGGGAGCGCTGGCCCTTGCCGATGGGACAAAACAAGTTGATAATCCGCTCGCTTACCCCTTCGGTGCTGGTTTCCAGGTCCAGCTTGCGATTGGGGTACAGGGGGGTAAGGTTATCAAAGGGAATGCGATTCTGCGCCACGGTCGGGTCATCGTAGTTGACGGTTTCTACCCGCAGCATGGCAAAGAAACGTTCGCCTTCTTTGGGGCTGCGAATCTGGCCGTATACGGTGTCGCCGGTTTTCAGGGCAAAGAGCCGTATCTGGCTGGGACTGATATAAATGTCATCAGGGCCGGGCAGGTACGAATTCTGCGGGCTGCGCAAAAAGCCATAACTGTCCGGCAGAATTTCCAGCGAGCCGTAGGCATAGATGATTCCGCCGCGTTCGGTATGCGCCCTGAGTATGGCAAACACCACTTCCTGCTTTTTCAGGGTAGGCATATCGTCAGAAGAAATATTGTAGCAAACGGCCAAGTCCCGCAGATCCTTCATGTTGAGCCGGATAAGCTCATTGATGGTAAGCCGGGGTTTGCCGTTGTCCTGATCCAGCCGCGGCTCTGGTTTGCCGTATAGATCCGGCATGGAAGGCAGTTTGGGAAAGGGCATTGACGGATCATACGCCCGCTCCGCGACATCGGTAAAATTGTCCGCCATCGGGGGCGGCACAAAACCACCGCGTCTGCCTTCACTGCCGGCATGGGAATTCATGCCCGGCGCAGGTCTTTTGCTCTTTGGCCGCACTACCATACGGGACGTTTTTTCCCCATTGTCAGATAAGCCATTAGCCATTTCCAAATCGGCAGCATCGGGAACACTCCTCTGTTTCCTTCTGCTTCCTGCCGTTTCACTCAAGCCTGAATCAGTTTCTGCCATATCCACCGGACTCAAGGCTTCCGCATCCGCGTTTTCCGTTACTTTGGGCTGTCGACCCCTCCGCATCATTGCCATTGTTAAATCCACCTATATTTATATTGCATTTAGTAATCCTTCCAAAACCGCTGCTGCTGCTTTCATTCGCACTTCCGCCCGCGTCCCCTCAAGATGCAGTTGTTGTTCCTGTACCAGGCCGCGCTGTGCCACTGCTATCCAAACCGTTCCAACCGGAGTATCGCTCCCGTCGCCAAGAGGACCGGCAATACCGGTAACGGCGGCGGCAATGGATACGCCTGCTTTTTCCAGCGCACATACAGCCATTGCGCGAACCGTTTCTCTGCTCACCAGCCCATACTGTCTCAGCAGTTCGCCGTCTATGCCAAGCATCCGCTGTTTTGCGTCAGGGGAATAACATACAAAACTTCCCCACAACACTGCGGAAGCCCCACTCACCTGCGCCACCATATCGGCAACAAGACCGGCCGTACAGGATTCGGCAAGGGCAAGGGTATAGTGCCTCCGGGTCAGACATTCAACGAGCTGGCTTGCCAACTCGCGCTGGCTAGCCAGCAACTCCGGCGTTTCCGGCATGGTTTAGCTAACCCGCAACAGCTCTGCCTTTATTTCTTCGACAGGCCGTGAAAAAATTTCCACCTCTTTGTCTACGCTGGTCATATTACACTGGCCCTCAAACAAAACGCCATCGGCAATACGAAGCCTGGCGGCAGTTACATCACCCTGCACTTTCGCCCCGCTCATCATATCTACCTTGTCAATAGCATGAATATTGCCAATAACCGTTCCATACACGGTAAGCGAGCTGACATTGATACGATCCGCATCTACCAGAGCATCCTTATCCACAATCAGCGCGCCCGACGCTTCAATGGTTCCCCTGAACTTTCCCTGCACCAGCAATGTTTCCCTGAATTTAAGCTGACCATCAAAACTGGTCTGTTTCCCCAAAGTGACTACCGGGCTTTCTTTTTTTCGCGTTTCCTGTTTTGGTGTCATTGCGTTTGTTCCTGCTGGAAAAATTTTCGTATTTGGGACTCCAATGTGGAAAGTCCTATTTCATTTTTCTTGAGCGCTTCCCACTCAAGAATGGTTTTTTCGATCCGGGCGTCCAATTCCGCAATATCCTTGCGAATCTTGTGGGTTTTTTCTTTAATCGTATGCGCCAATCCCGACGCTTCCCCGCCTGCCGAAAACTTCGCAATCGCAGAATCCAGATCATCAAGATGCGCCGCAAAACCGGAAAGGTTCTTTTTCATATCACGACTCAGATCCTCGGCAAGATCAAGACGGGATTCGCGTACCGCTATCTGGGTAAACAGTTGACGGTTCCGCAATGTTGCTTTTATCCGCGCCAGCACCTCGGAAAAATGGAAAGGTTTGGTAATATAATCATCAACGCCAAGATCAAAGCCGGCTAACTTGTCCTGAACATCATCAAGGGCCGAAAACATGATAATGGGAATATCCCGGTATTTGGGATCTTCTTTTAAGCTCTTAGTCATCTCAAAACCGGACATTCGGGGCATGATATTATCAAGCAGAATAAGGTCCGGATGGAATTTTTTTAATTTTGCAAGCGCGTCAACCCCGTCCCCTGCTTCTTCCACCATGAAACCAAGTTTGGAAAGCATCAATTGGAAAAACTCACGGTTAACCGGATCATCATCGACTACAAGTATTTTGTTCTGGGTATTCATCTCTTCCTTCTTTTGGTGATTATACAAACAACGCTGCCAAATAGCAATAGGGAAACCGCCGCTGCCGTACAACCAAATGCCAGATAATCACCTTGACGAGTATATACAGTATAGCCTTTTACGACAGGAATTGCAACCGTCAACCAGGCCTCGGTAAAGGGTTTTGCCATGGCAATGATCCGTCCATTGGGATCAATACCGCAGGTCTGGCCGGACGATGTTGCCCTGACCACCCCGCGCCTGTTTTCCACCGCGCGGAATACCGCCATGGCCAAATGCTGATTCTGCGCGGGAAGGCTTTGCGACCAGGCATCATTGGAAAGATTGACAATGATATCCGCACCGTTTTGCACAAATTGCCGGGACAGATAGCCAAAGGTATCTTCAAAGCATATCGGGGTGGAAAAGGTAAAATCGGGAAGCGAAAATACCGTAGTTTCGGTTCCTTTTTCCCAAAAATGGGTGTCGGCATTGAGCAGGGCACGGTAAATGGCAGGGAATTGTTTTTCGTAGGGAAAATGCTCGGTAAAGGGAACCAAGTGCATTTTGCGATACATTCCGGTATTTTTACCATTTTCGTAGAGCATCGCCGCATTGTAATCGACACGGTAGTCTTCCCGCGCATTGGGGTTCTTTGCCGGGTCTTTGCGGGCATCATTGTTGCCGATGACAAAGGGCGTATCCTGCACCGCAAGGTACTCCAGCAATTCCTTTACCAGCAGCCACGACGCGGGATCATCGCGGTAGGTTTCATGCCAGTAAATCCGGGGCACAAAGGCCGTTTCCGACCATACCACCAAATCCGGCTTTGGCTCTGCCGCCAGCGCTGCATCGGAAAGCCGCCTGAGCGTTAAAAAATTGTTCCGGTACTGCACCATACCACCCTTCCAGGGATCGGTATTATGCTGCACAAGCGCGATATTGACCTTCGGCGCGGAAACATAATCAGCAGGCGTGACGATAATACCGTAAATGAGCGTGGCAATGAGAGCAAGAGCCCAGAGGATACTGGGGACTAGGGACTGGGGACTGGGGACTGGGGAAGATAGGGGGGAAGTCTCCCCCCCCGCTTCAGCCCTATGGGCTTTCGCTCCCCCCCTCAGCGGGGGACACCCCCGCAACACCCCCGTCCTGCGATCCCTAGTCCCTAGTCCCCAGTCCCCAGTCCCTAACTTCGCGCCCAGCCACACCGACGGGAATACAACCAAAGCGGACACACCCCAGACGCCGGTGATGCTGGCAATTTGAATTAACGGGATCATGCGCCATTGGGAATAGCCGGTTATGCCATACGGGTAACCCAGGAATCCCAGAGTGCAAAGGTATTCATACGCAAGCCATATCAGCCACTGCACAAGATAGGCCCGCCGGGGGAACAACACAATGGCAAGTTTGAGCGCGAAAAAAAGCGCCGCATTGTATATCAGGTAAATAGCGCCGACGATGATTCCGGCAAGAGGATGGAAAGCGGTAAGCCAGTAATTAAAAAGCCCATAAGCAGCATACCCATACAGCGCTCCCCAAAAAACCGCTGCCGTAAGGCTTACCCGGTACAACAAAAAAAACAGAGGAACATAGGCAATCCATGCAAAAAACGGAAAGCCATGTTCAATAAGCGGATTGGGAAAAGAGCCGGCAAATAACAACGCCGCAAGTATGGTTAATCCAAGATTAATCACGTTTTTATTGAGGAACTTCATCCGTAATGTTCCAGGCATCCTGTTTTAATTCGCGCCCGCAACGGAATGTTATATTACCATGCGGACGAACTGATATGGTCTCTCCCGTTCTTGGGTTGCGCGCCCTGGACCGGGCTTTCCGTATTTTTAATTCAAAAGTACCAAAGCCCCTGAGTTCTATCACCGAGCGATCCAGTAAAGCGGCTTTAATTTCACTTACAAAAAGATCAATTACCGTGCGAATTTCCTTGCGGTTCATGCCTGTTTTTTCATACAGGGCATCCACAATATCGGCTTTGGTACATTTTTTTGCCGCCATAAATCCTATCGTGGTTACTGCGCCGCTTTAATGGAATTATAGTACCGCTGCATCCTTGATTTTTTTCGCGCCGCCGCGTTTTTCTTGATAATACCTTTCCGCGCCGCCGTATCGATCTTCTTGATCATATCTTTCAGGGCGGCATCCGATGCCGGCACATCTTTTTTCTGCGCCAGCGCAACAAATTTTTTAACGCTGGTTCGCACAGCACTCTTGGCTGCCTTATTTCGCATCCTCCGCTCTTCGCTCTGCCGGTGACGCTTTTCTGCTGAATCCTTCTTCTTTGCCAAAGGAAATCCTCCTCGTTATGTACAGACTATCGAAAATCTGATGGACGGCGTTCAAGCCGTTTGCATTTCTCGCACTCGGCGATATTTTTTACCTTACCGCTCTCAAAAAGCGCTTTCATTTTGACTTCGCCCCCGCAGGAACAAAAGAATCGCTGCGTGGCGCTTGCAGTACGGCTGTTTTTACTGGCTCCGGCCATATTTCTCTCCTTATCCGGCTTACCGGCAATTAGTATACATTGAGACTACCTGAAAACACCGATAAATGTCAAGCATTAATCGTGAGCGGGATTGGAGCTTACTTTTTCGATGCCTTGAGTTACTGCCTGCTGAACGCTCACTGCATAGGCCTGATCGTTCATCGCCTGAGCTGCGTACTGTGCCCCCAACAGGGAAAAACGGTACAGAGGCTTTATCGCATTGAGCGCGATAGCCGCCATATCCACAATACATTCATTACAGCGACAAATTGGCGATTCTTTGGCCGCAAGCTGTTTTTCAAGCTCGTGTATTACAAGCTGTTCCGCCTCGTTTTTCAGAAGCTCAAAATCATACATATCGGCAAATGTCATAATCCCCCCCTCACTATATAATATACCGCAAAAACAAAAAAATAGCAACAATACCAAGGCGGCGTTATTGCTTTTCCAACGGAGCAAACAGCGCGTATTTCGACTGCAATACAAGCTCTATAATGCCAATCGGGCCATTCCGCTGCTTGGCAATAATCAGCTCGGTTGGATAGCCCTCGCCGGGATTTTTGGGCTCTTCCGGCTCGCCTTTTTTTGACTTGGCGGGCGGCCGTTTGTGCAGGAAGAGCACCAGGTCGGCATCCTGTTCAATGGAGCCGGAATCCCGTAAATTGGCGAGCGTCGGCGACTGCCCCTGTCCGATACGCTCCATTTCCCGGTTCAACTGACAAAGAACCACCACGGGAATTTTTAATTCTCTGGCAAGGCTTTTGAGCGAGCGGGAAATTTCGGATATTTGCTCATGCCGGGGAAGCGAATTGTTTTCATGGCCGATAAGCCCCAGGTAATCAATAAAGATAATCTCGACTTTTTCCTGGGCGCGGAGTTTACGGGCCTGGGAACGAAGGTCAAGGAGCTTCATGTTGGGCATATCGACAATATAAAACGGGGCCTCATTCATTTTGCCCGATACATTCAGTATATCCCTAAAATTTTCTGAAGATAAGGTGCCGCTTCTCAGGCTTTTACCATCCACCCGCGCTTCGCTGGAAATAAGGCGCTGGACAAGGGCTATATCCGACATTTCCAATGAGAAAAAAGCAGTGGGTATGCTGTGCCTGAACGCGATATGGGCTGCCATGTTCAGCGCAAGGGCTGTTTTGCCAATGGACGGGCGGGCGCCAATAATGATAAAATCCGAGGGCTGAAAACCGGAGGTCATTTCATCGAGTCGGTCAAAACCGGAAGGAATGCCGGTAAGCGCCTTTTTATTTTTCCGCGCATCTTCTATTTTATCAATGGTGCGTTCCAGTACTTCTGCGATATTGTTATACGAAAAAGCCTGCCGGTTGTCACGCAGTTCAAAAATATTCTGTTCGACTTCTTCCAGAATTTCCGGCGAGCCTCTGGACACATCATAGGCTTTCATGCCCATTCCCGAAGCAACGCGCAGCAACGCCCGCCGGAGCGAGTGATCCAGAATCGATTCCAGGTAGTATTCGATATTCGCGCTGGAGGGTATTACCGAGGTAAGTCCGGAGACATACGCCGCTCCGCCGGCCTCGTCCAGTTTTTCGCAGCGCTTGAGTTCCTGAATAACAGTCTGTATATCCGCACGCACCCCTTTTTCATCAAGGCCAAGTATCGCCTCATAAATTCGTTGATGCGCTCTGGAATAAAAATCACCCGCCCGCAGATGATTCTGAATGGCCGCATAGGTTGCCTCGGCATCAAAGAGCATACTGCCCAACGCAGCTCGTTCAAGCTCATCATCATGAGGCGGTGTCCTGTCGTGTAGTTTTCCCACTTAACTTATGGGGACTGGGGATTAGGGACTAGGGACTAGGGAGTGTTGTTCGCTATCTACGCACGATAACCACACGCTTTGCTTCCGAACATCAATCCCCAGTCCCCAGTCCCCAGTCCCTTATCCTTATACTCCTTTTTAATTTTCCGGAGTTACTTCTGCCGGGGTTTCTGCAGGGGCCGCAGCTTCAACCGGGGCTGGAGCTTCGGCCGCGGGTTCGGCCGCAGCTTCGGTCGCGGGGGCGGCTTCGGCGTTGTCGCGGCGGCGGCGGACCGGGCGCGCGGGAGCCTGAGGTGACTCGGTTTTTATTTCCTGCCCGATGATAACAACCTGAATCTCTGCGGAAGAATTTTCGTACAGCCTGATCGTCGCCTTGTACTTGCCGACATTCTTTATCCCTGTTCCCGCAATATCGATCCGTTTGCGCTCGATTTGGAAGCTCTGTTTGGCCAGTTCATCCGCTATGGTTTGACTGGTTACGGCGCCATAGAGTCTGCCGTTGGCGCCTGCCGGCATGGTTATCGATAATTCAAGGCTTTCCAGCCGTTCTTTCAGACCCAAAGCGTCTTGCCGTTTCTGGGCTTTTTTCGCTTCAATGTCGCCTTTCCGCGCCTCAAATAATTTTACCGTTCTGGGTGTATACGGAAGGGCAATTCCCCGCGGAAAAAGATAATTCCGGGCATAACCTCTTGCCACATCCTTTACGTCCCCTTCCTCACCGAGGTGGGCCAAATCCTTGTTCAAAATAACCTTCATACCAAGCTCCTTTACATATTGATACAACCGTCAAACGATGGCTGTTCGGTCCCGGAGTATGAGACCTTATTTCTCATTTCTCATTTCTCATTCCTCTCAACGGCAGCCAGTTTTCGGCGATGCCGATGAGGACAAGCAATCCTATCACAAACAGGTTAATACCGGGGCTGATCAGCAGAAAGACAAACGCCAGACCGCAGAGCAGCCGCAGCATAAGCGGCATGGGCCGGCGGGCAAGGTTATAAAATACAACGCCGCCGCCCTGAGCAAGAAACATTATCACACAAATAACCAATAAATTCCATGCGGCAACTTCGATTATGGTAAGGGATAATGCCCGGCCAATTAATATGACCGGAAGACACAGGGTAAGAACCCATATGGTATTCCGGGGAGCAATAAAGCTAATCAAGTCATTACTCCCCTGCCGCCGGAATAACCTTGCAAAAATCAAGGCCGCCTGACGGCTAAAAAAATACAGAAAAAACGCGGAAAGCAGCGCCCCGCCCCGCAGGACAAACGCGGTAAGCATTACGGTCAGATTGTCCGGGGTAAGCAGGCTTTCCAGAAGCGCCTGCCGGGCGGCATCCGTTCCAGATGATGCGATAAAACCAGCGGTTATTGCTTCAAGCTGCGCATGGGAGAGCCCCGCAAAGCCATTATCACTGCCCGGCGCAAGAAGCAGGCCCATAAATGCCAGCGACCCGGCAAGGGAAGCGGCGGCAAACCGAAAGACGGTGCGAAGAGGAGGCATCCAACGGCCTGCCAGCGGATTACCTGCCATTATCCAGGTAAAGCCCAGTACCAGTACGGTGAAAACCAACAGGTCAGGAGCCGCACCCGCTAACCCTGCGCCTCTTTGCAGCGAAAATCCCAGCGCCAGCACTCCATTGCCCAGCACCGCAAAAACACAGCCAAGCCAGGCCGCTGCCGGGCCAAAAACGATACTACACACACCCAGCGGTACGAGAAACAAGAGGGTTAGAAACCCGGCCTTCATGCACATAACGCATACACCCGCGCAGACAAGAGCGGAAATAAGCGTCGATTTGCCGATACGGGGCAATGGTACAGCAGCGTCTTCAAGGTGCATGAGCAGCCCGTGTTTATTCCGCTACAAAGGGAAGCAATGCGAGAATCCGGGCCTGTTTTATGGCCACCGCCAGCGCCCGCTGATGTTTCGCGCAGGTACCGGTGATCCGCCGGGGAAGTATCTTGCCCCGTTCGGTGATAAAACGATGCAGGGAATCCGGGTCTTTATAGTCGATTTTGAGCTTTTGGATGCAGAACTTGCAGACTTTCTTTTTGGTAAAGAAAGGCTTGCCGCCTCTTCCGCCACGGCCCATCCGGTCATCGCCGTCCCGTCCATCCATTTGACCGTCCATTCCCCGGTCACGCCGGAAGGACCGCTCGCCGTCCATATATTTTTCATCAGACATGATCATAACTCCTTAAGATTAAAATGGGATATCATCGGCAAAGCCATCCTCTGCCGGGGCAGAGCCGCCCTGGGCCTGCCAGCCTTGCCCCTGTTGCGCGGCAGGAGCGCCGCCGTAAGCGCCGGAATTACCGGCTGGGGCATTTTGAGAACCGCCGCCGGAACCGCCTCCCAGCAACTGGAGATTATTGGCAACAATCTCTACTTTTGAGCGATTTTGCCCATCCTGCTGCCAGCGATCCTGACGTAATTCACCGTCAACGCCAACCATTTTGCCTTTGACCAGGTACTGGTGCAGCGTTTCCCCCTGCCGCCCCCAGACGACCACGTCAAAGAAATTCGGTTCGTCTTCCCACTGATCGCCATTCTTGCGGCGGCGGTTTACTGCAATGGAAAATTTGCATACGGCCTGACCGCTGGCGATTGATTTGAGTTCGGCGTCTCTGGTAAGCCGTCCAATCAACACGACATGATTGAGATCCGCCATACCCTACTCCTCTATCCTCACGAAAAGGTACTTGAGCAGATTGGCGTTCAGTTTGAATATCCGGTCAAGATTGATAACTTTTGCCGGATCCGCCTTGATGAGAAACAAGACGTACTTTCCACGTTTTCTCTTTTTGACTTCATAGGCAAGATCGCGATCACCCATTTCATCGGTTTTCTCGATCTCGACTCCGTTTGCGGCAAGGTCGCTCAAAAACTGAGTACGCCCGGCCGAATGCTGGTCTTCTTCCAGAGGGAAGATGACCGTTAGCTCGTATCGACGCATAGGTCCTCCTTACGGACTGTTGTCCAGCACCCATCTACAGGCGCTGGAAAAGAGGGGCAAAAACCTTTGGTTTTTACCGTTTTCTTGAGGGTAGCAAAAAAGTACCGTTATGGCAAGGGGGGTACGGTGATAATTTGACCTTTTTTGGGGATTTTTTCCATGTTTTTCACGCCAAGGCGCGGAGATCACGAAGGACGCCAAGGAAAGAAAAGGAGTGAGGAGCCGCGTTATTGCTTAATGCGCCGTACCAACCTTTCTTCCCCTTTGCGATCTTGGTATCTTCGCGCCTTGGCGAGATCAATAGCGAAAAATATCAAATATATGAAAAAAGGCTTGGACTTCGTATAACTTAAACGTCTAGGGTAACGGAAAGGGTAGCTGCTACCCCAGCCCTAATTGTGCTGGAGGCAGAAGATTTGAAACTAAAAATGGTATTGGCGCCAATAACTTACACTGGCAAGCAACCGGGTTAAAATCCACAAGCCCTTCAATTTCATGGGCTTTGTAAAAAGCGCCGGATGCTTTCCATTCGGCAGGCTCAGAAACAAGACCTGCTACTACAGGATTTTGGTCAATGTAATTTGTTACATATTCAAACTCCTGGGGATCTTTTACCATTCTTGCAAAGTAGCGTTTGCCCCACATATGATCTGTTGATCCGTGTATAAAATTCCAGCGTTTTGCAGAATGTATCTTAATCCAATGCATTATGTCACTCATGTTTGTCCCATTTGCCGGTTGAATAAGCAAATGTATATGCGTTGGCATTACACAAAAATTCGCAAGCCTAAAATGGTATTTATCCTTTGCGTCTTGCAAAGTAATTACCATAATTTTTCTTCCCAGGTTGTTTTCAAAAACCCTGATTTTATTGTTTGTCCGTGATGTTACGTGGTAAAACGTACCTTCTACAAACACTCTTTTCTTATACATAAGTATACCCCCAAGTGATATACTTATATATGGCAAAAAAGTACAAAATGCTTTATTGAAACAGAAAAATAATTTTAAAAAACAAATTTCTTGAGGGTAGCAAAAAAGTACCGTTATGGCAAGGGGGGTACGGTGATAACTTGACCCTTTTTGGGGGATTACGGTATTATTTTTCCATGTTTTTCACGCCAAGGCGCGGAGATCACGAAGGACGCCAAGGGAGAAAAAGTACAAAATGCTTTATTGAAACAGAAAAATAATTTTTAAAAAACGAAAAACTGCTACCAACGCCGCCGGTGCCTCCGAAAATAACCGGAGAGCTTGAAGCCCGCATAATTGCGTTAGCCTGCGGAAAAGTTCCAAAAGGCTACGCTCATTGGTCATTGCGCCTGTTAGCAGAGAAATGCGTAGAGCTTCAATACAGCGATACCATGTCGCACATGACCATAAGCCGCCTTTTAAAAAAACACAGCTTAAGCCTCATTTGAAAACAAGCTGGTGCATTCCGTCGGAACAAAACGGCGCTTTTGTAGCCGCAATGGAGGATGTTTTAAGCGTTTACGCGCGTCCATATGATAAAAACAGGCCTGTTATATGCATGGATGAAAAACCGTTCCAATTATTGAGCGATATTCTAGAACCGTTGCCAATAAAAAACGGAAAGCCGGTTCGCGAAGACTTTGAGTATCTGCGAAATGGAACATGCAGTATTTTTTTATTTACAGAACCGCTTGGCGGTTGGCGGCATTCTGAAGCATTCTCTCGCAGGACTAAAATAGATTGGGCGCACCGTATACGATGGTTGCTTAATGAACAATATCCAAAAGCGGAAAAAGTTGTATTGGTTATGGACAATTTAAATACACATACAATTTCTTCTTTATATGACGCATTTCCACCAGATGAAGCGTTCTGTTTGGCGCAACGTTTAGAAATTCATTATACGCCCAGACATGGGAGTTGGCTTAATATCGCAGAAGTTGAGTTAGCCGCAATGACTGCGCAATGTTTGGGGAAGAGACGTATTCCTGATATTGTAACAATGAATTCCGAACTTACAGTATGGTATACCCGGCGCAATCAGTCGCAAAAAGGAGTTGACTGGCAATTTACGACTGCTGATGCGCGTATCAAACTTAAAAGACTTTATCCTTTAATCGTGTAAGGTTTTAGATGGGGCTGTCCGAGAAGTACATTTTGGGTAGCCTTTTTTATGTCCGCAAGTATAATTTGAACCAAAAAATTCGGACGTTCGAAATTTTTGGGGCCCCTAAAATTTTAATGGC
>WQXQ01000064.1 GCA_009784775.1 Treponema sp. | reverse complement strand
TGGAGTATTAACAAAAAGTTTCCAGAAGATGTGTTCCGCCTTGCATATTTTCGGAAGATTTACAAATAAGGATATCGCGGTAAAAGCGATGCGCGGAGAAATAAAACCCGGTGGTTTGCCAAAACACGGTACGGTTTTCTTTTCCGATATTCGTGAGTTTACCGCTAAATCAGAAGGTTTCACAAAATTCTTCGGCGCGGAAGCGTCAGATAAAATTGTTCACTGGCTTAACAGTTATTTTACTGAAATGGTCGACTGTGTGGAAAAAACAAACGGCGTTGTTGACAAGTTTATCGGCGATGCGGTAATGGCTCACTGGGGCACGGCGTATACCGCGGGAAGTCCGCGCAAGGATGCGTTTAACTGCGTCAAGGCGGCGTTAATGATGCGCAACGCATTGTATGTTATGAACAAGGAACGCAAGCCCAAAGACCCTGCCAACCCGCTTATCCAAATTGGATGCGGCATCAATACAGGTATCGTAACAGCCGGACAATTGGGCAGCGATATGCGCATGGAATACACGGTTATTGGCGATCCGGTTAATCTTGCTTCCCGCATAGAAGCCCTTACCAAACCTCTTGCCGCCGATATTCTTATTTCTGAAAATACCTGGCGTTTGGTAGGAGATGCATTCATTACCGAAGAAATGCCTTCGGTAACGGTGAAAGGAAAAGAAAAGCCGGTACGGATTTTCGCGGTTGTTAATATTGCGGGCAGCGACAAAGGGCCGCAAACCATGGCAGATGTACGCAAGCTTCTTGGTTTAGAAGCTCCTGATGTTACAAAGGTAAACGTTAATACTGATGAAAAAAAATACAAAATCAACAAGAATTAAGCCCATAGGGTTTGTTGACTGTCTGGTCATTATTATACTTCTCGGCATAGCGGCATTCAGCATCAATGTATTCAGGCTCGATCTGCTGCACACCATCAACCTGCGGAATGTAGAACCCATTGGCACAGTGGTAATAAGAAAAAATATTGTGCAGCGGCGGCTTGCCGATCGGGTCATTTGGGACAGGCTGGCAACCGAATCGCCGGTATATCTGGGAGACTTAATTCGTGTCGCAGACCTTTCCGCCGCAACGCTGCACATAGAAGGCAACAGCATTGATTTAAATGAAAATACGCTTATACGCATAACGCGCGCGCCGGACGGCGAGAGTCTGCAGATTATAATGAGCGAAGGAAATATTTCGCTTGCCGCCGCAGCAGACAGCGGAAAAGTATCGCTGGATGTTAACGGACGGCAGGTACAAGTCGCGTCCGGAACAATACTGACGGTTTCCAAAACGGTATTTAACGTAAAAGCCGCGGAAGACAGCATGAGACTGCAGGTAAATGAAGGCGTAGCGTTATATATTGAAGAAGGGCAAGCGTGGGAAGTCCATGCGGGCGGGCAAATCGCGATTGATGCCGGCGGTTTTGAGCGCGATGAAAAAGCGACGGTGGTTATACATCCTGTTTCCAATGCGCGGTATATTAACGGCAATCATAGACCTTATATGGTCGACTTTTTATGGAATAAAATTAATCTTAACACAGATGAATTATTGCGCCTGGAAATTGCCGCGGACAGAAACTTTAATTATATTTTTTATATTAATGAAAATCTGGATAATCAGGTGCGGGTTGCCATTGATAACGGCCTTTGGTACTGGCGGCTATCCCATGCAAATACCGTTTTTGGCGAAGGACGTTTTACGATACTGGACGGCACCGGACCGCGATTACAGAGTCCCGCAGTAAGCAGCATATTTACGTTTTCAAACGAATTGCCCACAATACATTTTCGATGGGATGCGGTAGACGAAGCGACCGCGTACATTCTGGAAGTGTGCGATACGCCTTACTTTATGACTCCCCGCATACACAGACAGAGCCAGACCAATTCCTATACCGATTCAAGCCTTGGCGTAGGAACATGGTATTGGCAGGTAACGCCGGTATTTTCTGCGGTATACACAGGACACGCCTCATTTTCACCGGCTTCCTACTTTACCATTGAGCGCGCCGATTTTAAACCAGGAACAGAACATCTTGATTTGGCGGAATGGTTTGTCACTGAAATTCCGCCCGAATTACTCTATACGCCGGAGCCTCCCCTGCTGCTGCTTAGCGCGCCTGAACCGGGAGCCCGCATAGAGGGACTAACTGCATTACGGCAACGGACTGTTTTTAGCTGGGAATGTGAAGCGAACATTATACAGTCCCGGTTTGTGCTGTCAAGAAACGCCGATCCGTTTCAGGGAACGCCTGCAATGGAAATACTGAACCCCGGAAAAACCATTACGGTTAACCGATTGGGCGAAGGAAGGTGGTACTGGAATATCGAGGCGCAAACCGCTGATGGCTTTACGATCCGCGCGGCGGAACATGGCATTGTTTATGTGTTGTCAGTTTCCCTGCTGCCTGCGGCGCAAAATCTGCAGCCGGCGCGCGGATACTATTTTACCATGAACGATTTACAAACCCACAGGAACCTGGGCTTTCGCTGGCAGGCCGTACGGGGAGCCAATGCCTATATATTCACCCTTGTACACCAAACCGAAAGAGGCAGCCGGCAATTAATTCGTACCCAGCCAATCAGCCGCACCACCTACGCGCTTGAAGACCTGCGCATTTTGGACAGAGGCACTTTTATCTGGCAGGTAGAAGCAATATACCGGGAAGCAAACGGCGCCATTGTGCAGCGCGGCACTATCGCAGAAAGCACCTTTGTCCTTGATTTCCTTTTACCCAGCACCATACACGTAGAAGGCTCTGGAATTTTTGAATGACGAAATACAGTGTATCACGAGCCACACAAACCAGCACAAATGGGAACTGGTTTATCGTGTTCGTGTGGTTTGTGGTTAATATAGGCGTGTTATCCGGCAGATATGATCTGCACAGGCATACTCCTCCAGACTTACGGGCAGTAATGTAAGTTGTTTTTTATCTACACCAATCTTTTTTTGCGCAGTCTGCACAAGGACGCCCCCACCTGTTCCGGCTTACCCGCCGCCTCCCCCTGTGCCGGGGTTACAGGTACCCCACCGGGGTTATTTCGACACTTTTTGGGGGCAAGTTTTGGAAAACAATAATGCAAAACGCACATTCTCACCATATATAGGGTATGAAGAAGTTTTTCGTTATTGCAGGCCTGCTGCTCCTGGCCAGTTCCGTTTCGGCGCAGCAGGGTACGGCAAAGCAGGCGGGCCTGCCCAGGCAGGCCTTGTTTACCTGGGATCTTTTGTGGGCCGGTTCATGGGAGGAGAGTAAAACCCTCCATAACCGGGGGGATATACGGATCGGCTTTACGCAGCCGGGACTGATGATGCGGGGGCAAGTGCTTGACCGGCGTCAGTTGCATTTTGAGCTTGACCCGCCGCTGGGAGGCGCGCCCTGGGGCGATCCGGATAAGGCGATCAGCAGCGTTGCGGCGGGGCTGTATCACCGGCCGACTGGTTCCCGTCTATTGTACGGGGTGCTTGACGAGTGGGGACTGCCTGCCCGCATCCGCAGCCCCTGGATACGCTCGGCGCCGTACACCGAGAATCACAAACCAATAATGGCAGATTTAAGAACAACCGTTTCTACGACCAAGGCGGATGAGATATATCTGTACCTGTCCAGTCCCCGACTGACGTTTTTTCAGGACAGCGCCGCGCCGGAAATAACGGTACGGGGATTTTCATTCGCGCAAATGACACCTCACAACGATGGCTCTATCGGCAGTTATACCGAAGGAGATGTGCGGCCGGCGTTTGCAGGCGGGCTGGAAACCATTTTGGGTAAAACAGAATTACTGCTGGAAGGCTTTTATACCAGCGTTACACTGCCTGCCCGAAACAGCAATGCCTGGTTCAGCAATCCCCCTCCCCTGCCCGACCGGGATTTCCGCCTTGGCGCGGCGGCAATGATGCTCAACACGCCGTATGTTTCGCTTAGTTCCGACTGGGCATGGTCAGAAACCTTTGCCTGGGGTACTGGCGTATATGGCAATGGCGCAATCCGATTAAGCCCTCCCCTTTCAGGGAATACAAAACCCGGTCCCTGGTCGCTGTCTCTGGCAGCAGACGGCATGAGCGAACGGTATACAGGCAGGGACGGCACCAGTCCCGGAGGCGGTTTACGGGCGGCGGGAAAAATTGAACGAAAGGGACCGCGCAGCAGTTTATTCCGGGTGAATACCAGTGTTCGCGGTCCCAGTTTGGACGAACCGTTTAACCGCAGTGCCAGCGGTATTTACTACCGTTTCCCCGCCCGCAGCGCCGGCGCACATAGCGGCGCACATAGCGGCGTTGGCGACTTTCCCCTGCGAATAAGCCGGATTGCGCTTAACGCAGATCGCAACGCAAGCAATTGGGCAAAAATAAACGACGGCATTGACGCAAACCTTGGCCTTTCGCTCAATCTGCCTCCGCTCTCACTCCCTCCGGCGCTTTTAACAGCCTCAGCCCGCAAAGTAAAAAACATCAAGCCCAAAAGCTATCCCCTGGGTTTGAACCTGTCAAGCTCATTCGACTGGCTTGGCTCCGCCGATGAAACGCCTTCTCCATATCCGTTTTTCCAATCCCATAATGTATTTGATTCCGCCAAAGCAAGCTGCGAGTTGGTATGGTCTCCGGGAATTTTTCAGTTCAGAACCAGGTGGGGCTATACTGCCTACGAAAAAAAAGACGACCAATGGAACGGCTCCATCAGCGCCGCCGTCCGTCTCAAACACGGCCGCTTCAGCGCAAAAATAGCCTGGCCCGATTTCCCGGAAAAGTGGAACTGCACCCTGTCATGGAGATTGGAAAAATGAATACAAAAGAAAATTCTACCACAAACCACACTCAAATACCTGAAATTTGGGAGACAGAAGAAGAACAAATGTATTCGATAGGTCAATTAAAACATCACTACCTTCAGATAGCCAAACAGAAATTTCAAGGGAAAATATTTACCAACAAAAATACCAAAAAACCAATACGAGTGTCTCGGGATGGAATTATGGAATGGTGGAGAAAGTCAAGAAAACGCGAGCATATTATTTCGGTACAATTACTCGATTTTTTTCTTGAAAATGCAGTTTTCACCGGAGAAAGCCCTGATTATAAGAACAGGCCGGAAATTGAAGGAGCAAAACAGTTTGAAAGCGAGTGCAAAGCCAACGGCAAATTCTTCAAGGTTATTATCACTGTCAGGAAAGGTGTTGATGATATAGCAAAACTGAGATATTACATTCTAAAAGATGTAGATTTTCATTTCATATGAAAAAAGCCGTAGTCGGGAAACATGGCCCACCTGAAAAATCAGACCGACCGTCCTCGCATATACGGCTTTTATGGCTACCGCCTGTTTATATTATCACCTATAAAACAGGTACTGTCAATACTCTTTTCACCTCTGCGCCTTCGCGCCTTTGCGTGATAAAATCCGAAGCAATTCCCCCAGTTGCTTGTCTTTGGTTACTGCAAGCAGTGTTATTCCCATTACGGCAAAAATGACGGCGTTAATAGCCAGCGGGGCGCCGTATGCGATAATGCGGGTATTGCCGGCAAACAGTTCCAATAGACGGGGGGAAAGAAAATGCAGGGGAACAATGGCGATGGCGGAAAAGAGCGATAATTTCAGCATATACAGTAAAGCAGCACCGATGGCGCGATTGACCATAACATGAGGATTTTTGCCCAAAAAGACAATGAGCAAAATGGTGTTTACCGCGCTGGCAATACTCAGAGCCAGAGCAATACCCGCGCCGCGGTAGTGGCGCACCAATATTGCGGCAAGCAGCATATTCACCGCAAAGGAAACTATCCCCGCCAGAGTCGGCGATTTGGAATTGCTTTGCGCGTAAAAGGCCGGGGCCAGGATGCGGTTAAGGGCAATGAAAAAAAGACCAGGCATATGGAAGGTAAATGCCGAAAGGGTGAGCGTTACCGATGTTTCATCAAAACTGCGGTTCTGGAACAGCAGCCGAATCAAAATTTCTCCCTGGGCAAGTGAAAAAAAGGTAATGGGAATGGTGATAAGGGCAATAATGTCAATTGCGGATATCAGCCGTTGGTTAAAATCGGTCCAGCGGGAAGACTTGGCATACTCGGCAAGGTTCGGCAGCAGCACCGTCCCGATGGAAACGGCAAATACGCCAAGGATCAACTCCTGCAGCCGCAGCGAGTATTGCAGGCTGGAAACCACTCCCTCGCCGGCATTACCGGCAAGCGCCGTGGAAACAAGGTCATTGATCTGATAGGCCGCCATTCCAATAACCGTTGGTCCAATAAGCCGCAGCACCTTGCGGGTACCGGGATTGGCAAAGGCCTGCTTTAATGTCGTGAAAAAAAAGCGCTGCCCCATTTTCAACACAAAGGGAAACTGGATCGCCGCCTCCAAAAAACCACCGATTAAAATGCCGATAGCCATTGCCCGCGCAGGATTTTGAGTGTACGGGCTCAGGCCATAAGCGCACAGTATGGTAACAATGTTCAATACAATCGGCGCAAAACCGGAAGGGGCAAAAATGTGCAGGCTGTTGAGGATACCCTGAAACAGGGCGGCAATGGAAATAAATCCCAAAAAGGGAAACATGACTCTGGTCAGCAGCACTGTTTCGTCAAATTCTTCCATGCCAAACAAACGGATGACCAACGGCGCGGCAAGTATTCCCGCCATAACCGCAATCGTTACAAAAAAGGTAAGAAAGGTTAAAATACACGAAAGAAATTCACGGTTTTTTTGATGATTATTTTCCAGCAAATATTCTTTGAAGGTTGGAATAAAAGCGACTGCAATGGAACCTTCGGCAAAGAGGCGGCGAAAAAGGTTGGGCAGCATGAAAGCCACGGAAAAAGCATCCGACAGGGCGGTAGTTCCCAACAGGCTTGCCTTTGTCATTTCCCGTAACAAACCAAGCACACGAGAAACCAGTGTCAGCAATGACAGCATTGATCCATGCCGAAGCAAAGAAGCTGCCGGCCGCGCGCGTTTTTTTTCCATAGCCCCTTCTGGTTTCTTGCGTCAGTGTACCACAGGCTGCATTAGAATGTAAAGTCCCTCTTTTCAGGAACTCCAATTCAGGTTACAGTATGGCAGGGGGATATATATGCGTTCAACCAGAAAAACTGCCGGTCTGAGCCTTCTCTTTCTTTTTACATTAATGCTCGTCTCCCCTCTTGGCGCAGAACCCCTCCCCGATGCAGAAGCCATCCTTGATGCAGAAGCCATCCTTGATGCAGAAACCACCCTTGATGAAGAAGCGCCCCTCGATGAAGAGGCCATCCTTGATGAAGACCCCATCCTTGACGAAGAAACAGTTCTCGAAGAAGACCCCATCCTTGACGAAGAATCTATCCTCGAAGAAGAACCTGCCCTTGACGAAGAAACTCTCCTCGATGAAGAACCCATCCTTAACGAAGAACCTTTTTTTGACGAAGAATCACTCCTTGATGAGGACCTTGACGAGGACTATGACTATTCCTATATTTTCGAAGCCCCTCCCCTGATCTTTGAAGTCCCCCCCATCAGTGAGCCCCGCTCCTTTGATGAAATTTTCCCGCATTTTTCGCGAAGCCAAAAAAGAAGGGCCATGAGCGATGTAGGGCTGAGATATTCTTTTGAAAAAGATGGTTCCCCAATACTGCTTCCCGATCCGGATTCGGGAATTGATCTCCTGAACAGTGTTATGGAAAAAAAACCTTCTCATATTATTGAGGCGCTCGTCGTAGTTCCCTATAACGAAAGGGAACTTGATATGCTGGACATTTATAACGCGCTTAGAAGAATCGAAACCTTAAAAGATCACTCGATTCCGGTGAACAACAGAAATTTCCATATTTTTACTGACACAACCCGGCTTGAAAGCGCCCGAAACAGAAAACCCATTCCCGACCCTCCGCCCGCAAAAATACTCCCTTATGCAGAAACCATGTACCTTCGTTTTATAGACGCGATTATGGGAGATCTGTATATTCGGGGAGACATATCGGTAAGTCTGTACGGTTTAACCTATAGTATAACCAATTTTACAGACATTTATTTCTCCCTGTTTCGTATTATGAGAGCGGAACGATTTATCGCGGTTATTTACCTTGAACCTGTCAAGGAAGGGATACTTATCTACAGTATGTCAGGGCTTTCTTTACCAGGCATTATCGCAAAAAGAATAAATCTTCCTCCGAATATAAACGTTCGCATCTCGGCATTAATAAGCTGGATTACTGAAGGTCTGAGAAGAGTAGAACAGGAAAAACTGGAGATAAGGGGATTCGAACCCCTGGCCTATTGATTGCGAACCAATCGCTCTACCAACTGAGCTATATCCCCGAATAATGAGGAATGAGAAATAATTCCTCATTCCTCATTAATGGTACTATGCGTTCAGATCTTTTTCAAGTACGTCAAGCAGGTCGGCCAATTCTTTGGGCAGCCTGTCGCCGAACTTGGCATAGTGGTTTTCCCGAACGTCGGCAATTTCACTCTTCCAGCCTGCAACGTCAAGTTTGATAAGTTCTGCCATTGTTGCATCGTTTACATCAGAAGGCTGTGGAATGCTTCCCGGTTTGGGCAGGTTACCGATGGCTGTTTCAACACAATTGTCTACGCCATCACAGCGGTCGAAAATCCATGCAAGTACACGGCTGTTTTCTCCAAAGCCCGGCCACATAAATTTGCCGTCGGCATCTTTGCGGAACCAGTTACAGAAGAATATTTTCGGCAGCTTGTCGCCATTGCCTGCATCCTGAGCCTGCTTGCCCAGTTTGAGCCAATGCGCAAAATAGTCGCCCATGTTGTAACCGCAGAAGGGTACCATGGCGAAGGGGTCACGGCGAATGGAGCCGGCTTTCAGGTCGAGCGCGGCAGCGGTAATTTCCGAACCGGTAATCGAACCCATGAACACGCCGTGTACCCAGCTCTTGCTCTGGTTTATCAGCGGGATGGTCGCAGCGCGTCTGCCGCCAAAGAGGAATGCGCTGATGGGTACGCCTTTGGGATCTTCCCATTCAGGTGCAATAACCGGACACTGGGCTGCAGGTACGGTAAAGCGGGCATTAACGTGGGCAATTTCCTGACCGGCAACCGGCTTATCGGTTTTGGGGGCAGGCACTTTTTCGCCCTTCCAGTTGATGATGGTCTCGCCTGGTGCGGGGTAACCGATTTGTTCCCACCACACATCTTTGTCTTCGGTAAGACCGCAGTTGGTAAAGATGGTGTTTTTCTTGATTGAGTCCATGGCGCTCTTGTTGGAATGATCGCTGGTTCCCGGCAGAACGCCAAAGAATCCCGATTCGGGGTTAATCGCATAGAGCTGGCCGTCTTTGCCAAACTTCATCCAGGCAATGTCGTCACCGATAGTTTCGACTTTCCAGCCGGGGACGGTGGGGATCAACATGGCAAGGTTTGTCTTTCCGCAGGCGGAAGGCAGAGCGCCGGCAACGTATTTGACCTTTCCCTGAGGGTTGGTCAGTTTCAGAATGAGCATGTGTTCGGCAAGCCAGCCTTCGTCCCGGGCCAGTACCGACGCGATACGCAGCGCAAGGCACTTTTTGCCAAGCAGGGCGTTTCCGCCGTAACCTGATCCGTAGGACCAGATTTCATAGGTATCGGGGAAGTGGCTGATATACTTTTTGTTGACATCTGGTTCACAGGGCCAGCCGGTGTCTTTTTCGCCGGGGCCCAGGGGCTTGGCGATTGAGTGGCGGCATTTTACAAAGAAGCCATCGGTTCCCAGTACATCCAGTACTTTGGCGCCCACTCTGGTCATAATGTGCATATTAAACACGACATAGGGGCTGTCGGAAATTTCAACGCCAATTTTGGCAATGTCAGAGCCAATAGGGCCCATGGAAAAGGGGATAACGTACATGGTGCGTCCCTTCATACAGCCTTTATACAGGCCTTCCATGGTTTTTTTCAGTTCGACCGGGTCTGTCCAGTTATTGGTAGGACCAGCGTCGATCTCGTTTTTGCTGGCAATAAAAGTGCGGCTTTCTGCCCTGGCTACGTCTGAGGGATCAGAGCGGAACCAGAAGCTATTTGGCCTCTTTTCCGGGTTCAGCGGTACGCCCAAACCGGCATCCACCATTATTTGCAGCATTCTGTCATATTCAGCTTTGCTGCCATCGCAGACTTCGACTGCATCGGGTGCCATAAGGGCGGCTGTTTCTTCAACCCACTGTTTCAGTCCTGCATGTTTCAGTTCGTTCAGATTCATAATTCACTCCTGTTTGTATCTTTTTCCAATACTACCGAAAACCCCCATAAAATGCAAGAGGATTTATCAGAATTTCCTCACACAGAGACACGAAGTTTCACAGAGCGCACGAAGAGGAAGAGGAGACGAAAGGGTTTTGCTTCCTCTTTATCTTCCTCTGTGTCTTGGTGTTCCCCGTGCCCCCGTGTGAAAAATCGGGAAAAAACCAGATAAAATTGCCTTGAGGTACAAACTACGTTTATGGTATGATGTCAAAGTATGAATCAAGCGCTTGAAGTGTTGAAAAATAGAGGGTTTTTTGCCCAGTGTACCAATGAAACGGAGCTGTCGCGCCTTATGGACACGGAACCGGTTATCTTTTATGTGGGCTGTGATCCAACCGGGTCAAGCCTGCACATTGGCCACATGGTGCCGTTTTTTGCCTACCGGCATCTCCGTGAGGCAGGCCATAAGGGTCTGGCCCTTATCGGCGGAGGCACTGCCCGCATTGGCGATCCTTCGGGAAAAACAGAAATGCGCAAAATGCTTACCTACGATATGCTTGACGCCAATGCCGACTCGATTAAGGCGCAGCTTGACCGCTTTATTGGGTTCGATGATAACACAGCCCGTGCCGTCAATAATAAGGACTGGCTTGCCAACCTGAACTATATCGACTTTTTGCGGGAAATTGGCAGCCATTTTTCGGTAAACCGAATGTTGAGTTTTGAGGCCTATAAAACACGTCTGGAAACCGGCCTTTCCTTCATTGAATTTAACTACCAGTTATTGCAAAGCTATGATTTTCTGGAACTGTACCGCCGCTACGGCTGCCGTTTGCAGATAGGCGGCGATGACCAGTGGGGCAATATTGTCGCCGGGGTTGAGTTGGTCCGTCGCACTGAAGGGGCCGAGGTCTTTGGCCTGACCTTCCCGCTGGTAACCACTGCCGATGGCAAAAAAATGGGCAAGACCGAAAAAGGCGCCCTGTTCCTTGATCCAGGCATTACCCCACCCTACGATTTTTTCCAGTATTGGCGAAACGTACAGGATGCGGATATACGGCGCTTCCTGTTGATGTTCAGCTTTCTCCCGGTAGAAGAAATTGACAGCCTTACTGCCGCAGGCAAAAATCCCAACGAGGCCAAAGAACGCCTTGCCTGGGAAGTAACGGCCCTCATCCACGGCAAGGCCGAGGCGGACAAAGCCCTTGCCGGCGCCCTTGCCGCCTTTGGCGGCCACGCCTTTGGCGGCGGCGCGGACGGAGTCCCTGGCGGCGATAAATCCGCCATGCCTCAGGCAAAACTGTCCCGCGCCGCATTCGAGGCCGGCTACAATATAGTCGATTTATTCTGCGACGCAGGACTGGCCCCCAGTAAAAGCGAAGCCCGCCGTCTGGTCCAGCAAGGCGGCGCCTTTACAGCCGGCAATGACGGCAGCCTCATCGCAATCACCGACATCGCAGCCACCATCACCGCAGACCAGCTCAACCCCGAAGGCGAGTTAATACTGCGCGCCGGCAAAAAACGCTACTGCTTAGTAAGAATGAGGAATGAGTAATTACTCATTTTTTTTTCTCGTTGATGCGTTCGAGGACTTTTTCGGAGAGTAGTTTGAATTTAGGGGGGAGCAAGGCTCCGTCGGGGGCATTGTAGCGATTCAGCAGGGATTCAAATTCCATGCGGGCCTGGGCGTATTTTTTTTGTTTATAGTGAATAAAGGCAATTTCATAACGTGCGAGACAGTGCATGGCTTTGTGCTCAAAAGCCTTTTCATCGGGCTGCAGTTCCATGTTATCGGGATTCCGCTCAAGCAAGACCTCATAATGCTGCAAGGCTACTTTGTAACGGTTCCGGTCAGAGGCTTCCTGCGCCCGCTGAATAATTTCCAGGGGAGTAATATCTTCGGGTATGTGTACAACGGAACTGGCACACGCGGAAAAAAACAATACGATCAGGCATAACGCCAGAGAAAAACGCTTCATGGGAGTATTATATCAAAGCAAAGGCATAATGGCAACACCCAAATGATGCCACTATGCCTTTGCTGTAACGAACACTTAATCTATCTGTAACCAGTTAATCGCGCAGTTACCGCTGTTTGTCTGCAGACGGATGGTGTGATTTCCCGCTGTCAGATTGCCCAAGTTAACCGTAGCGGTTGTCCAAGTTGCCGAGTTCAACGTGGTGTCCGCCGCCGCGCCGCCAACTGGTACCCTTGTACCGTTAACGGTTGTTCTTAGACTAGTGTTAACAGCTTGCGGGGTATTCACGGGCGCACCGCTAACAGATCTAGTTTCAATTGTCCGGTAGCGCACGGTCATCGTATAATTTCTGGTTGCCGGCAGATTCACCTGATACTCTACCCATCTGGTTCCCCTTAAATCATAAATTTCCAAAACACCGGCTGATCTGTCGGTATCGTTTGTTGGCCAGAACAGTACAGTATCCTGCCAGCCATTTATGCCGATAAAAGGTTCCATATTACAATTGGTAAATTGAGCCGCATCGATTCTTTGGCCTGCGGGAACCCAAACGGTTTTATCCAACGTGGTCATATTCGTATAAATAAGACCAAGGTCAGTAAGTTCAGGAGCGGGAGTGGTACCCGTAGGCTGTTCGGTTAACAGGTTATGGTATGGATTATTGGCTGCTCCCCATTCAGAAGGAACCCCTACTACGTTTGACGACACATGGCCCTTTGGGAGATACCATGCGTAACGCTCTACCATTGGATCCATTTCAAGATAGAGAACGGTCATACTCATATACCATGCCTGTAGTTCCGGCGTAGGAGTTCTCCAACCCTGAATATCTTCCCAGCCGCAGAATTCGGTGAGCCAAATCGGCTTTCCGTATTTTCGATAACCATTCGCTTGAGTCAGTTCGTTTTTTACCGCGCTCGGCCACCACGGATAGATGTGTACGTTAATGGCTTGAATTTCACTCCATGCTTCTTCGCCAATGCGTGTACGGAATTCGTCCAGCCATGCAATAGGATTCATCATGGATCCGTAGTTCATTTTTGGCGTGGTAAGTTTGGCACCCGTTTCGTTTGCGAGCGCTCGCAGCAGCGGCCAGTTATTCGCCGCTTGCGTCGGTGTCATATTTGCCTGATTGGGGAAGTTCGGCTCATTGTATCCCATAACGTATTTTGTACCCGGATTATTCTGTATAAAAGTACGTATACTATTTATAGAAGACGTATTAGCTCCGCTCCATTGTGTTGGGACAAATTCCAGTCCCCGTGTTCTGGCAGGCACTTCCACTCCAGTCGATGGCGTTCCGCCCCAGGAATAAAACCATGAGATACCGTTGCTGCCGCTCATTAAAAGATCCATTTCCCGCTCGGTATGTGTGTTGCTTTGATTTGCCGGTATGTTACCGGGAGCCCTTAAAGCGACAAAGTTATACCCAACGCCGCGTTTGAAGTTGCTTCTTCTTACTGCGGGGGTTTCTGTTCTGACTGCAGACTCAATGCTGGTGTACCCTGTTCTATTTGCCCTTACGACAACGCTGTAGACCTGGCCGTTGGTTAAACTGCTTATCGTACCGCCTGAAGTTGCGTTGTTAATGGCGGTTCCGCCGCTTATGACTTGAGCCGCATTAAAGTTGCCCTGCCGGTAATACAAGGTGTAATTGTCCGCCACCGGGTTTGAAGCAGTCCAGCTATAACCAAGGCTGCCATTTCCGGAAGAAAGCGTCAGCACCGGCGCTGCTTCAAATATTTGGTCGACTCCTTCCGGCGGGGCGGTTCGCGGGAATTCACGCGTTATCGTCATGGTGCCGTTGGTGGCAGTGGTACTCACATGATACGTTGCGCTTGTCGCGGCAGTGCCGCCCACGCTAATATTTGCCTGACTTTCACCCGCACCGTTCTGCGCGAAGCGATAGCTCTGATTAGGCGTCAGGGTAAAGGTATAGGTGTATATCGTACTTGCTGCAAAAGCGCCGGTGACCGCAGGGCTGATACCGGTAAGCGTTGCGGTAAAACCTCCCGTCGCGGTAAAACTTGACCCAATCGTTGGAGGCGCCCCGTCTCTGGCAGGCGCGGTAACATTGTTCACGCTGCCGGTTGTAATTCTTTGCCAAGGCGCTGCGGGCAGTCCGCCTTCGTACACTTCCAGCATGGCAAGACGCGGCCAGTCGGTAAATTCACCATTAGCGGCGGTAAAACCGCTCTGCCGCATAATGCGGACATACCGTCCTGTCGCACCGGCAGGAATGGTTATGACATCGGTATCTATTGCGTCATTTTTTGCCGCTTTGTTGGAAGAAGCCACATTCATCCAGCCGGCTGTACCGCTAAGAGTGGCGGCATTGGTATTTGCTAAAGTTGTTGCCACTGCTATGTTATAATTGAGTATTGGGTCAAGAGAATTGCCAGCTCCTCTGCCCCAAACGATCCGTACAGTACCAATGGGTCCTGCCGCGCCTAAATCAACAACAAACCATTTTGTGCCTGCTCCTCCGTCTAATTGGCACACCGATGTATTTAAACCGTCATAAGGATTACGCACAAAACTTTCGCCATTATGGGGACTCATTGCCGCACTATACGCAGTCGCGCCTCTGGCATAAGCGCGGTCTACTGTACTGGCAGGGAGCGACGGGGCAACAGGCGTTGCCGTTCTAATCGCAGAATCGCTTGCATTATAGCCAGCAAGATTAGCGGTTACTATAACACTGTACATCTGGCTGTTTGTTAAACCGGTAATTGAACCGCCTAAAACCGCATTATTAATGGCAGTTCCGGCTTTGACATCAGCCGCAGTGGTGTAGTTGCCCTGCCGGTAATAAATAACGTAATTATCTGCCGCCGGAATTGACGCGGTTATGGTATAGGCAATGTTGCCATCACCGGCAGTAAGAGCCAGCGTTGGCGCGGTGGTAATGTTCATCAAGTTCGGGGTGCCCGTTCGGGGAGTAGAATCGCTGCTATTATACCCTGCACTAAGTGCCGTTACCAATACGCTGTACTGCTGGCCGCCGGCCAAGCCGGTAATGGTATATGGACTGGTTACCCCTTGAATTCGGGTTCCGGCCTTAATCGCAGCCACACTGGTGGTATTGCCGCTTACATAGTAAATATCATAGGCA
>WQXQ01000063.1 GCA_009784775.1 Treponema sp. | reverse complement strand
GTAAGTTGTTTTTTATCTACACCAACCTTGTAACCCATCTCTCCCTCCCTACGATGTCTTAAAATTTTACCATTCCTTCTTGTTTTTTGCCAGCTTTTTCGGTTTTTTGCGCAGTCTGCGCTGTAACAGACCAGAGAAAAAAATTAAAAACTTAGGGTACAGTAATTGCGTCCGGCACACAAGACATGAGAATACTGCAAAACTATGAAATAACCAAACATCTGGTAGTAAGCAAGAAGGCCGGACGGGGCTGTGGAAGCGGATTCCCCCAGCTTTTTGCCGACCCCGCTGCCCGCCTCGCCGGGGTTGTTTCGGTACTTGTGGGGCACGTTTAGGGGTCATAGGGCTCCCAGGGTGTACACTACAATATTGTACAAGGCATGGGCAAGCGCTATGCCGTGCAGCGAACGGAATCGTAAAAAAACGTATGCAAGCACAATGCCCGAAAGCGCTGCGTTCAAAAACCCCCAGGGACCTTCATAGATATGGCAGGATGCAAACAGCAGCGTCGACATTAAAATTGCCCGGTGGGGACCAAGCCCCATTTCTTCTCGTTTGGATAGCAGGTAAAATCGAAAGAAGCTTTCCTCAAGGTAGGCGGTGCTGAGGCAGGAAAGAGCCAGTATTCCCCATGCGACTGCCGTTTGTGGGGGCAGAAACCGGGTGCCGGAAGGTATACCGCTAAAATGATGGGAAACCAGCGATATGGTCAGGCCGATAAGGATAAGGGCGGGAAGGGCCAGAACAGCGGGAATAAGGTCCCTTTTTGCCGGGAAAACATCCCATTCTTTCAGGCTTTTGACCTTGAGCAGCAGATACCACACAAGGGCCAGCGAGGGGACATTATATAGAAAGATTCGGGCCATTTCGGCGCTTGCTGAAAATTCTACCGCTTCTCCTGATGGAGCGATCCCGGTGGAAGTACGGAAAAACAGAACCGCGTACAGTATCAATGGCTCAATAAATGTGCCCATGTAAGACTTTCCCAATTAAAGAATATTTGATATAATTATACTCGTGAGGTAATGTTTTGGCTATAGTGGTTATATTGATAATTGTGGCTGGAGTGGTTTTTCTGCTTGTTTCCCATCTCAAAAAGGAAAGAGGGGGGAAATGGCTTCAATTTTTTGCCAAGGGCAAAGAGGAAGGTTTTTCCTTAAAAGAAGTGGAGATGCTCCGCCAGCTTGCTGTCCAATGTCATATTGAATTTCCCATTTCTGTTTTTACATCGCAAGCCCAGCTTGATCAGTGTATATCGTCCATGGTTCGCAGCATGAAAATGTCCGGGACAAACGATGAACATGGAAGTCAGGCCTTTCTTGCTAAATTATACGATTATCGAAAAAAAATTGAAATTGACAATCCCAAAAATAAAACCAGCATCTCCGGTTCCCGCCAGATAAGTGAAGGTCAGCCATTTCGGGTTATTATCGCCGGAACCACAGGAGTCTACAAGTCCCATCTTGTGAAAAATACCAATCAGCATATAATAATTTCTCGTCCGTTAAACGACAAGAATACTTCCGCATCGAACTGGACAGGAAGTAATGTTTCTGTTTACTTCTGGAGGGAAAATGACGCAGGTTATGTATTTGACGCTGAAGTGCTGGATGAAGTAATGTACATGGGGACGCACTCGATTAAAATTACCCATGGTGAATCGCTTTTCAGAACGCAGAAACGCAAATCTATCCGGGTAAAAATGCACAAGGCGGCTTTTCTGTATCTTGTTCCCTTTAATGAGCCGGCGCATCAGCTGGAAATTGATCCGGGATTAAAATGTTTTCTGGAAGATATGTCTGATACCGGTTGTGCGGTTACCGTTGGCGGCAAGGCGAGTTCCGGCCTAAGGGTAAAAGTACAATTTGCGCTGGATAATCTCCCTGTTTGTATGACTGGTACTGTCCGCTCGATAAGTTTCAATGAAGAGACCGGCCGTTCGATATTGCATATCGAAGCGGAACCATTGCCTGTAGAAACGCGGATTCATATCCTTGGCGAGGTGTTCGGAATGCTGCCGGCCGGAGAGGAAGATGATGAGGAATTGCCGTTCCGTGTTCTGAGCGGCGAATCGACCGATGACCAGAGTGGTTTTTCAGACGGGATATTGACAGCAGAACTGCATACGGAAACAGATAATGTCATGCAGGAAACTTGATGCATATATAAAAATTACCCCCGTATTGTGCGCTGCCTGCGGCGCCGCTCTTGCGTATTACTGTTTGTTTCCTCTGTATCGTTCGGGATTTATGAGTATTAATGCGTTGCTTGTATCGGCATTTGTTCCGGCAGCGGCGCTGTGTTTTTTTTGGGTATTGGTCTCTCTGCCTGTTTTTATCAGCATCGAACCAAGGGCGGAACGTCTTTTGCGTCTGGCACCATTGCGCATAATGGCTTTTGCGGCAGGGCTGGCGCTGGGAATCGGCGCCGGGACAATGGCTGTGCAGAAAGTTGTTTTTGGTATTCCGCAAGATACTGTGCGGGGGATATCCGGCGTTTTACTGGATGATCCCAGAATTATTTCCGGCGGCAGGGCAATGACAACAATCTCGCTGAGGATGGTTATGGGATCGGGCGGGGTACGGGCAACGGCACACGGAGAAATAACGGTTTTTTTCCCGGAAGAAAACGCCGCGCGGCTAAAGGAATTCGGCAGGGGAACGGAAGTTTTTGCCGATGGGTATCTTCGCAGTAATACAGGGAATTTTGGCAGCGCATATACTTTTAGCGCCGAAAACTTGCACATAACAAAAACCGCGCCGCCGTTTGAGCGATTCCGTACCAATCTCAGGTTGGGTCTTGTGCAGCGTTTTGCCAATGGCAAGACTGATGGGTGGGGCGGTTTGGCTATTGCCCTGTTGGTGGGAATACGCGACAACCTGGATACAGAGCTTGTCTCGCTGTACCGTGATGCAGGTTGTTCGTATATCCTTGCCCTTTCCGGTATGCATCTTGCGGTGCTTATCGGGCTTATATCATTCTTGCTTAAAAAACCGCTGGGCTTGCGGCCTGCGGCAATTACCGGCGCTCTTATTATTATCGCGTATTGTTTTATTGTCGGTCCATTGCCCAGTTTAATCCGTTCAGCCCTCATGTATATTTTGGGAGTTCTGGCTGTACTCGGTATGCTTAAACGGGATGCGCTTGCCCTGCTGTGCATGGCATTTCTTATCCAATTGCTTGCGACACCACAGGCAGGTCTTTCACTTTCATTTATCCTTTCGTATACAGCATTGCTGGGAATTTTGATTATTGGCGTTGTGCTTAATGAGCTTTTGAAAGGTTTTGTACCTCCCTTCCTGCTTCAGTCTCTTAATATCTCGCTGGGGGCCTTTATTGCCACTGCCGCGATAACCACATGGTTTTTTGGTGTGCTGCGTCCAGTTGGTATAGTGGCCGGGCTTATTATTGCCCCTCTTACTACGGTGTTTATGATTGGTTCCATGGCGTGGCTCGCTTTGGATTCTATGTTGCCGGTACTTTCTCCAGTGTTGGGTAAGCCGCTTTCCCTGCTTTATTGGTTAATGGAAAAAACAGCGCAACTGGCTGCGTATATACCCGGTATTAAAGCAAATCCCATGTTGATTGTATCATTGTCGCTTTTGCTTGTAGTCTTGATACTATGGCTTGATTATCGCCGCCGTCTGGTAAATAATCGTTTGGAGCCATTTGCATGATATCTTTGAACTATAACTCTGCGGCAGATTTGCGATCCTTTCTTGATACAAACGGCCTTGGCATGAGAAAAAAATTCGGACAAAATTTTTTGATCAATCCCGGTGTCCGGCAGGCCCTTGTTTGCGCTCTTGAAGCAGAGGCGGGAGATGAGGTATGGGAAATAGGTCCTGGCCTTGGGGCAATGACCTGCCTGTTGCTGGAGAAAGGCTTTTTGGTTAAGGCCTTTGAAATAGATTCTGGTTTTTCCAGAGTGCTCGGAGAGCTTTTTGCCGGCAGCGAAAATTTTACTCTGGTTGAAGGAGATGTATTGAAAACCTGGCCTGCTCAGCCTGCGGCGCCGTATCTGCTGGGGAATCTGCCGTACAATATTGCCGCAACGCTGCTGGCCGACTTAATAGAACAAAGACGTTTTTTTAAGCGGATGGTTGTTACAGTGCAGCGTGAAGTTGCCCAGCGTATGGCGGCCAAACCCGGATCGGCGGACTATTCCTCTTTTTCGGTTTTATGCGCCTCTATGTATCGTGTAAAACCGTTGATGGTTATTAAAGGCGCTTCATTTTATCCCAGACCCCATGTGGATTCCCAGGCCGTCTTGCTGGAACTGAAAGAGGATGCTGCGGCATCTGCCGGTAATATGCGGCCTTCCTGTTTTTATCCGCTGGTGCGGCAGCTCTTTTCTTCACGGAGAAAGACGATAAAAAACAATTTACCGGGTTTTTTTGTGTCCAAATGCGCGAGTCCTGGTCAAACGGCAGCCGAAGCATTGGAAAAAAGCGCCCTTGATGGCGGCAAGAGAGCGGAAAAACTGTCCCTTGAGGACTTTGCGGTACTTGCCAAAGTGATAGAAGATATGGGAATATTGTAGTGGATGTCAATCGCCGGTAATATTGAGAAGATAGAAGAACGTATACTGAAGGCTTGTTTGCGTTCCGGCAGAAAGCGGGAAGAAATAACCCTTATGGCGGTGACAAAGTTTCAGCCGCTGGAACTGATTGAAGAAGCGTGGAAGGCTGGTTTGCGCTACTTTGGCGAAAGCAGGGTGCAGGAAGCGGCGGCGAAATTTGGCGGCAAAAACCAGTCCGGCGAAGCAATGTGGATGGATGATGCGGAAATCCATCTGATTGGCGCTTTGCAGCGGAACAAGGCAAAACTTGCCGTTTCGCTGTTTGATTGTATTCAGTCCGTGGATCGGGAAGCTCTTGCGGTAGAGCTGGTAAAGGCCTGTTCTCTGGAAACGGGTTTCCATAGAAAACCTTTGCCGATTTTGCTGGAATTTCGTACCGGAGAAGATTCGAAGAGCGGCTTTACCGATCTTGATGAACTGTATAAAACAGTTGAGTTGATTCTTGACTGTCCGTTATTAAGCATTCGGGGCTTAATGACTATAGCGCCTAACACCTGCGATGAAGGCGTTTTGCGCGCCGCTTTCAGGCGTTTGGTAACCGTACGCCGGGAGCTGGAGCAACGGTTTCCGGCACGGACGGATCAACATCGTTGGCAAGACCAACATAGTTGGCAAGACCAACACCGTTGGCAAGACCAACACCGTTGGTCATGTCTCTCAATGGGAATGTCAGGCGATTTTGAGCTTGCCATTGAAGAAGGGGCGACCCTGCTGCGTATTGGCAGCGCCATTTTTGAGGAGAAGATTTGAGATTAGGGAAAAAGACCATCGTATTGTTTCTCCTGTTGACGCTGCCCATTCTGTATATTCCGGCACAGGCAAATGCCGTCACGGGCACCGGTACCAATTCATTTAATACAAGCGGTCTTCCCCAGTGGGCAAAGGATTTGCGTCGCTGGGAAATAGTTGCCTTTGGTTCTATTCCGTTTACCATGTTTACCGCCACTTTTGCGATGGATATGCATAGATGGAATCAGGCCAATGGTTTGGATTTTACTGATGAGGGGCGCCGTTATGCTCCCTGGCCTTTGAAATCTGCCGGGGCTGAGTCAATGAATCGTAAAGAAGCGGAAATGACTTTGGTAATTGCTGCCAGCCTGTCTGTAGCTGTTGCGGTTGCCGATCAGATTATTGTTCAGGTTAAGCGGCATAAGGCGCGAAAAAAGGTTGAATCCATGCCTGTTGGTACAACTATCATTACCCGCAAGCCCTGGCCCGAAGAAGCGCCCGGTATAACGGATGATGAAATGGCCGAAGAAAATACAGATGAATCGGCCTCAAATCTTTTACTGCGCTGATGCCTGCTTTTAGCCATACCGTTACAGAAATTATTCCCGGCGGGATGCGCCTTGATCTCTATATTGCGGAAAATCTGGGCTTGCTTTCCCGTTCGCAAATAAAGGCGCGGGAACTTAAAGCCAGCATTAACGGTAAAGAAGTTAAAATTTCCCGTTTGGTCAAAAGCGGCGATGCGCTTGAACTTTTCTGGAAAGAAGCAGATCCGGTGAATATTATTCCCGAAGATATTCCTCTGGATATTTTGTATGAAGATGAACGGTCGGTGGTAATAAACAAGATTCAGGGAATGGTGGTTCATCCCGGAGCCGGTAACCGGAGCGGAACTCTTGCCAATGCGTTATATTGGCGTAAGCTGAATGCCGGTGTTTTTTCTGCAACGGAACCAGCAGCCGGGCGGGACGGAATCCGGCCCGGTATAGTCCACCGGCTTGACAAAGACACTTCGGGCGTCATTATTGCCGCCTACGATGATGAGACGTTGGCATTTCTTGCCGGGCAATTCAAAACCAGAAAAACAAAAAAAACATATATTGCCATTGTCAACGGAATCCCCAAAGAAAAAAAGGGGCGCATAGAAACATTTATTGCCCGTGATCCAAAAGATCGCAAGCGTTTTGCGGTTTCAGGGCAAGGGAAAATCGCCCTGACTTATTATTCGGTTATTAAAACATGGAAATCTCATTCACTGGTTTTGCTGCGGCTCAAAACGGGGCGAACGCATCAACTCCGTGTACATATGCGCTATATTGGCTGCCCGATTGCAGGTGATCCCCTGTACGGTTTTACAGACACCCTTTTCCCAAACGCGAGTCTAATGCTCCACGCAAAAAAACTCGCGATTGTTTTACCGGGCGAAACCGAACAACGCATTTTCAAAGCGCCGTTGCCGCAGCGCTTTATCGGAATGATACAACGATTGAATGGACTAGATAAAACAGGAAGTAAATTTTGAAATACAGTGATAAGCCATATATACTTGATGAGACTGAAGACTATGCAGTGATTTTTAAGCCGCCGCGTATGCACTGTGCGCCGTTAAAAAATAATAGCGGCAATACGCTCCTTGACTGGTATGCAGCATTCTTTCCGCCCGTTATGGACCTTTCCGGCAGGAAAAAAGGAGAAGGAGGACTGCTCCACCGTCTCGACTTTGAAACCCAGGGCCTGGTGCTTCTTGCCAAAAACCAAAAGACTCTTGACTTTTTATTGACCCAACAAGACGAAGGCAATTTCATCAAAGAATACAACGCAATAACTCAAAAAGCCGCCCCCCCTCATTCCTCATTTCCCCATTCCCCCATTCCCCCATTCCCTTCTTGCATCGAAAGTTATTTTCGCCCTTTTGGTCCCGGCAGAAAACAAGTTCGTCCGGTTACCGATACCGTTGGGAAAGGCAAAGAAGTAGTGACAGATAAGGGCGCTCGTTACCGAACTGAAATTATCAGTGTTTCGGAAATTGGTCAGGACCATCTTGCCTTTACTTTGCGGCTTAGGCGGGGGTTTCGGCATCAGATACGCTGTCACCTTGCGTGGATAGGCTGCCCGGTGTTAAATGACCCATTGTATGGTACATATGCAAACGACGAATTCCTTGCTCTTCGCGCAACCAGGCTTGTTTTTGCCGATCCCAAAAACGGCAGCCGCGAACCTGTGGTTTGGCAGGAATACCGTATAGATTCGTGAAAATTATTGTTGATAAATTCAGCCTATGGTGATAAAATTCCCAAAGGAGCCTGAAATGAAGCGAAAAACGATATTTCTCCATTTTTCACTGGGGATTGTGGGCCTTTCCCTTCTTGTTTGTACCCTTGCTTTTACCGCCTGTGAAACTGATATTGCCAGTAAGATTATAACGCCTGGCAATGAATGTTTATGCGAAGACGAAACAAGCTGCATTTGCGGTGATGATTGCGGCTGCGATTGCGAAGTTTGTGACATTGATAATCAGCCCGTAATAAACGGCGTTACCATTACTACAACGGCGACATCGGTAGCACAGGGAGCTGTTTTGCAATTTAATGCAACGGTTGATGCGGCGAACGGCGCGGCAACCAGCGTCACTTGGTCAATAACGAGTACCGGCCATGTTGGTACCAGCATCAATGCGAGTACCGGTCTTTTAACTGTTGGAGTAAATGAACCCCAGACCAGCATCACCATTCGGGCAGCATCCGCCCAGGCGGATTTTACGGATGTGGCCGATACAAAAACTATTTTGGTAACGATAATACAACCCGCGCCGGCACTGCCAACATTGTTCCAGAATGGGCAGTGGGCAACGGCATTGGGTAATATTACGTACACAAATGAAACTGCTGGCAATACGACTACGGGACTATCCGGTAATGTCATAAGACTCACCAGAAATGCAAGTACTGGTAATAATGATTATAGTCAAATTAATTTTGCAAATATTTATAATGCTGCAGATTATAATTGGCTCTGTGTTGAATTGTCAGCAACAAATTCTGGAGCGATACAGGGCGGCGCTCGTATGCGTAATAATACTACCTGGACCGATCTTAAATGGTGGGGCGGCAGTGATTATAGTTACAATGCAGCTACACGGATAGCCAGATTTCCTTTGAAAACCGCGCCCGGGGCCGCTGATGGTTGGGCTACAGGAGGCGGTACCTGGGTTCCGGCTCAATTTGCCGGGCTTAATGTATGTATACCTTCTTCAGCTACGGTCGATATCGTCAGAGTTTGGCTGGAATATATGCCGCCGGCACATGTACCGGTAACCAATATTACTGGTCTGCCGGCAGCCGGCACAGTGGGAACCGCAGTTACCCTCACCGGAACGGTCGTCCCTGGCAATGCAACTAACCAAACCATTACCTGGAGTACACGGTCAGGCAGCGGCGCTGCCGGAATAAACCTGAGCGGAAACGCCCTTACTGTGACTGGCGCCGGAACGGTTAATCTCAGAGCGACCATTACTGGCGGTGGTGTTGCCGCAGATGCCAGCTACACGCAGGACTTTACCGTTACATTTAGCGCCGCTGTACCGCATATGCCTGTAAGAAATATTACTGGTATACCGTTAGCCGGTACGGTGGGAACGCCAATTAATCTTACCGGAAATGTGTATAGAGGTACGGTTAATCCTCCTAATGCGACTAACAAAACCATTGTTTGGACTACACGAACTGGGGGAACTGCTGCTGGTGTAAATATCACCAACGGTACACTGAGCGTAACTGGCGCCGGAACTGCTTTTATCACAGCGACCATTACCGGCGGCGGCGCTACCGCATCTCAAAATTATACGCAGGACTTTACGGTTACATTTAACGCAGGAGCAGCACCTACCATGTATGTAGCGCTTACTTTTGACGATGGGCCTACCGGCAACAATACCATCGCCTTGCTTAATCTTCTGGATGAACATAATGTTCCGGCTACCTGGTTTGTCGGTAACCAGATGAATAATTTGTCTGGCAATCGTCAAACTGCAATTGACAGGAAAATTGCCAGAGGCGATGAATTCGGCAATCATGCCTGGACACATAACCCATGGGGCAACGGAACTTATACCGCAGATCAGATGAGGACTGACTTCCAGCGATCTCAGGATAGAATCAGGGAACTTACCTTTCAGGAAGCAAGATATTTCCGTCATCCGCAATACAGCAGTAACGCTACGAGCCTGGGTGTAATAAGAGATATGGGTCTGGCTTGTATCAGGAGCGGGACTAATGGCGATCCGAATGACTGGGATGGCCGTCCGGCAGCCACTATAATTGCGCAAATGACCAATAATAACGCCCTATATAATGGCCAAATCTTTTTATTGCATGATCTAAGCACCGTAAATACCGTTGAAGCGCTTCGAACGGTTATACCTGAACTTAAAAGCAAGGGTGTAGGTTTTATGACATTGTCCCAGCTTCAGGCACATAGAAATAGAACCATTACACCGGGTACGATAGTTAATGATTTTAGGTGATTAGAATGAATTCTTTTTCCGATATACTTCGTCCGGGCGCTTCGGTCTACTTTGTTGGTATCAAAGGGACCGGAGTCTGCGCCCTCGCCGAGTTAATGCATAGTATGGGAATAAAAACCGCCGGTTCCGATACAAACGAGGTTTTTTATACCGATGAAATCCTGAAAGAACTTGGTATACCCTTTTACGAAACATTTGATCCGGCTCATATTACCGACGATATAGAACTGGTGATCCATTCCCCCGCCTACAGCGAGGACAGCAATCCTGAACTTGCCGAGGCCCGGGCGCCAGAACGCCGGCGAAAACCCATCCCCTTGATAAGCTATCCCGATGCCCTTGGCGCGTATTCCGCCGCTTTTGATTCGACCGGCGTTACCGGCGTTCATGGCAAAACAACCACTACCGCAATGTGCGGCTGCCTGATACAGGCTCTTGGCCTTCCGGCGCAGGTTTTGGTGGGCAGCGCCGTGGCAAATTTCAACGGAAGGTCTACACTTGCTCTTGGCAATAAATATTTTGTCGCTGAAACTTGCGAATATCGAAAAAATTTTCTCGCGTTCCACCCCAAACGCATCATTTTAACCGCCGTTGAAAGCGATCACCAGGACTTTTTCCCAACATATGAATCTATCCGCGATGCCTTTATCGAATACTGCCGCCTGATTCCCCCCGGCGGTGAGTTGATCTATTGCGCCGATGATCCCGGCGCTGCCGAGGTTGCCTGCGCAATCAAATCCGAAGGCCGGGGTATTGCGCTGGTTCCCTACGGTTTTACCGCATCGGGTAATTACCGCATCGGCTCTTACCGGGTCGAAAACGACAGGGCGCTATTCAGCATTGACGCTTTTCCCGGGGAATTAAGTTTGCGTGTTCCGGGCCGCCACCAGGCGCTGAATGCCGCAGCGGCTTTTGTCCTTGCGTCGATTTTGGTAAAAAAAGAATTTGGCGGCTGGAATGAATCTCTACAGCTTGCCGCAAAAAAGGCGCTGGATGAATTTAAAAGCTCAAAACGGAGATCGGAAATTATTGGCGAAGCCGGCGGCATTATTTTCATGGACGATTATGGCCACCACCCAACGGCAATCAAGACAACGCTGGAAGGCCTTAGCAATTTTTACCCTGCAAGGCGGCTTGTGGTGAGCTTTATGTCCCATACCTATACCAGAACCGCCGCCTTATTGGATGATTTTGCCGAATCCCTCGCCGCCGCCGATGTGCTTTTTCTACATAAAATTTATGCCTCTGCGCGGGAGCATTTTACCGGAAATACCAGCGGGAAAACCATTTACGAAAAAGTGCAAAGTCTGAAGAAAAACGGCGGCGAACTATATTATGTCGATGAACCGTTGGATGCGGTTAAGCCGTTAACAGAAATACTTAAACCCGGTGATCTTTTTCTTACCCTTGGCGCGGGCAATAACTGGCCCCTTGGAGTAGAACTTTTTAACCATTACCGTAGTAACAGTGGGGATGTCTTATGATAAGTATGACCGGTTTTGCCTGGCGTGAATGGGCGGGCGATGATGTTTCCATTTCGGTGGAAATAAAGGGCTACAATAACCGCTTTCTGGAAGTGTATGTGAATCTTCCCCCCTGGCTTTCATATATGGAGCCAAAAGTACGCGAGCTGATTAGTTGTTTTTGCGGCAGGGGAAAAGTGGAAGTTTCCATTCGCCTGCGGGAACTGAATGCCCCGTTAAACGTCACGGTAAATACCAATGCTGCCGGCGCTTATATGCAGGCAATTTCCGCACTTGCATCTGATCTTGGCATTGATGCACAATTAAGCGTTTCGCAGTTAATCGGTATGGAAGGAGTGTTGGATATTGAAAAAAACCGGGACGAACAACGGCACTGGAATATGATAGAACCGGTTTTAAGGGATGCCGCCTGCGCTTTTCAGGCTGAACGTGAAAGGGAAGGCAAACATACGGAAGAAGATATCCTCGAATCAATATGCAATATTGAATCGGCGCTGCAAACCATAACGGCCCATATCCCCCATATTGAAATATCCATTAAAGAAAATATCAAAACCCGTTTTAAGGAACTTGTCGGAGACAGCGCTGCTCATGGCGGCGTTGTTATTGATGATAATCGTATACTTGCGGAAACTGCAATGCTGTTAATGAAATATACCATTTCAGAAGAAGTGTCCAGGCTTTCTTCCCATCTTGCCGAGTTCAGGGCGGAAACTGCAAAAAATCAACAGTCCGGCAAAAAACTTGATTTTCTCTGCCAGGAGATTAACCGTGAAATTAATACCATAGGTTCAAAAAATGCCATGGTGGAAGTCAGTCGTGCTGTGGTAAAAATGAAGGAAGCGCTTGAGAATGTAAGAGAGCAGTTAAGGAATGTTGAGTAAGGGGCGGGCATGAAGAAAAATATAAAAATAGCCATTTCCGGGAAGAGTGGTTGCGGAAACACGACAGTCAGCAAAATAGTTGCGGAGCGTCTGGGGCTGCGGTTTATTAATTTTACCTTCCGCACATTGGCGCTGGAAAAAGGCATTAGTTTTAATGAAGTGCTTAAGCTTGCCGCAATGGACGACTTTTGGGACAAAGAGGTAGACAGGCGTCAGGTGCAGCTTGCCCGCGAAGATGGTTTGCCTGGTACAGGCGGCTGTGTTCTTGGTTCACGGCTTGCCATATGGATGCTGAAAGAAGCAGATTTGAAAGTATTCCTGACAGCAAGCGCCAGAGTTAGGGCGGAACGTATTGTCAAAAGGGAAGGGGGGACCATTGAAGAAGTGGCGGCGTTTACCGCCGAACGGGATCACCAGGATCGCAGCCGTTATATCCGCCTGTACAATATTGACAATGATTTTTATCAGTTTGCAGATATGATCATTGATACGGAACATAAGGGACCAGACGAAATAGTGCAGATGATAATTGCGGCAGCGGAAGAAATTCAATAGTGAAAAAATCAGTAATGACAATTACAGAATTCAGGGAAATAGTATTTTCCAATTACCGGCAGGCAGGAAGAAAGTTTCCATGGCGGGGCGTAAAAATAAGTCCCGGGGACGTAAGTCCCGGGGACTTAAGTCCCTGGGGCGTAATGGTCTCCGAGTTTATGCTGCAACAAACACAAACCGAAAGAGTTATACCTTATTGGGAAGAATGGATGCGGTTATGGCCGCGGCCCCGGGATCTTGCAAAGGCTTCACTGGAAGAGGCCCTGCGCGCCTGGTCGGGTCTTGGTTATAACCGCCGTTGTTGTTATTTAAAAAACAGCGCCGCGATCATTGCGGAAGAACACAAAGACAGAGTCCCCGATACCCCCGGCGCTTTGCGTTTACTTCCGGGCATTGGTCCTTATATAGCTGGTGCCATAGCCTGTTTTGCCTACAACCATCCGTCCGTTTTTATCGAAACCAATATTCGCTCGACCATTATTCACTGCTTTTTCCCCGACAGAAACGATGTCAAAGATTCTGAAATATTTCCCATTCTCGAAAAGTCGCTGTATAAAAAAGACCCCAGAACCTGGTACTACGCCCTGATGGACTACGGCGCGTCACTGAAAAAACTCACAGAAAACCCCAGCCGCCGCAGTGCGCATTATATCCGCCAAAGTCCCTTTATTGGGTCTTTCAGACAGGCAAGAGGCAAGGTTATACGGACTTTGGTTTCAATGGGACCAAGCAAGGCGGAAGAAATAGAAATGGCCTGTGAATTGAGCAGGGAAAAACTATACCGTGTTTTGGAGCGGCTGGAAAAAGAATCCCTTGTAGCAGAAGAAAAAGGCATCTACCGCATCAAAAACTAAGCAAAGCGACTGTCCGCAGGCCAGACGCTCATATGTTTTGGCTTGCCAAAACATAGGCAAACAAGCGGCTGATGGGAGTCGAACCCACGTCTCCAGCTTGGAAGGCACATTTGCAAATTTTATTAACAATTACATACCATTACAATATATATCATAATGGAAGAATAAATATCTGTCAATAGCAAAAATTATCAATTTTTATCATGCTTTTTGGGAAAATATCAAAAATATGTCAAAAACTAAACCGGCAACTCTTCCAGTGTTAAACCGGCAACGCGCTCAAATTCGGATCGGTGAATACGAATAACGCTTGGCCCGAAACGCCTTGTTTGTACAAAGCCTCTTTTTTCCCATCGTCTTATGGTTAAGCCAGAAACACCCATAAGTTTGCCGAACTCTTCATACCGCATAAACTCTTTTGTGTAGCAGCACTTCGCACACCGCAAAACCTCAGCCCCATCCGATGACGGATAGTCGCAATTTGGACAGTTTGTATTCATATTCTCCACTCCTCCTAAAATGGTATATGCGAGTCTATTATTTCTCGCTGTATTTCAGCATTAAGGTTATAGTGCGATAGACAAGAAACATATACCACGCTTGCGCCTTCCTTGCACATGTCTATTAACCCACCACCTGCACATAAAACATCGGCGCATATTTGAGCATTGCCGTAAAAATCACCCATCGGTTTTACATGCAAAAAATAACAGGCTCGCAAGTACATAAAATGAAGCATATTATCCTCATTTAAGTTTTCAGGATACTCATATTCCTTTAAAGCCTTTTCAACCATCTCATATTCCTTTTTCTGCTTAAAATAACCGATTTCTAAAATATCATGGATAGTTACCAATTCTTTCGGTTTCCCATAATAGCCGATATACTCCTTTTCCAGTTCTTGTTTCGCCTTTTCTAATTCATCACTTGTCACTATCTATTCCCCAGAACCCATCGTTAAATTGCAGCTTAATATAGCTGTCAGAAATATCCCTCCCGGTAATCGCCAGCGTTGCTTTTTCGGCTCCTCTTTTACGCTGCAAGGCAATAATGGCATCGGCGGCGCCAACAAGGCCCTGGCTGCCCATTATATCGGCAGTCCAGTCATCGCTGTTGTCTTTACTACTTTTTCTGGTATGATGGACAACAATAACGGCTACTTGCATGGTATCTGCAATTTCTTTAATTTCCCGAATAATTCTGGTTGTTTCGTAATAATCATTCCCGTCTTTTACGGTTGCAAAAGCCCCAAAAGTGTCGATGATAACCACCTGTGCATTAACCGACTTTATATCGTTTACCAAACCGATTGTACCGTTAGCAGTTTCCGAGAAATACAGATTTCGCGACCATGAGGTCTGGGGGGGCAATAATTTGTTGAGGCGGTACTTACAGCGCCTTACACTGTCCTCCAAAGTGTAATAGAGTACCGGCGCTCTCTTTGCCCTTTGCCCCAAAAATCCGCTGCCAATAGCGATACAATTGGCCCATAGTAATAACAGCCAGCTTTTGCCCGATTTTGGCGCGCCAATCAGTAATGTCATACCAACCGGAATGATTTTGTCGACTATGAATTCAGTGTTATGAAATTCTTTCTTTTGCAGGTTTTCCGCGGATATTATTTCAGTCCTGCCTGTTTGTTTTGCGATCCGATCAAGCTCCTCCCTAAGACTTGATATGACGAGGTCAGACGATGAACGGGCTGCGCCTTCTGCAGCCAGCTTAATTGCCTTTTTTTTCTGCGCCTCGATAATTTCAGTAACATAATGATCTACGTGCCTGCGTTCCTCGTTGTAACTTAAACTTTCGGTTCCCGGAATTATCCC
>WQXQ01000062.1 GCA_009784775.1 Treponema sp. | reverse complement strand
CAATAATTCCTTTTTCCAGTACAATTTTTGAGTACTTGTCAATTGCTGAGCTAACGCTCTGGGCGATTCCTTCTTTAGCCATTTTTTTCTCCTAACAATTTAATTCGTTTTTCCTCTGCTTCACTGTGCAGTTGGTCCAGTTCCGCCATGATTGCGTCAACGGCGGCTTGTTTTTTATCTTCAATACCAGCGGCTTCTGCATTGGCCCGTGCCTTGGCGCGAAATTCGGCGCATGAACGCACCGGCCCTGCGGTAATTCGCATAATATCTTTGGTTACTATATCGTTCATCATATCGGTTTGCTGCACATGGAGTATACTGCCATTAAGCGCAACACAACACATATGATCGAACAAACGAAGGTAGGAATCGATCTCGCGCACTCCTTTTTTGGTTGAAGGATCCCAGGAACGGTAACGGGTTCCGGAGGGAAACACCAAAACCAGATGGCCCTGCACTTTTTTTTCTTCAAGCGCCTTCATGGCAGCGCGATTGATAGCGATACTGCGGGGAATTTCCACTTGCTTTTTTTCGATAGGCAGCCCATGCAGCGATCGGCTGGGGTAAATGACAATACGGGTATAGGCGCTGGCAAAAGCGGCTACCACCGGGCTGTCCTCGTTCAGTTTCATGCCGGCAATGGCAAGTAATGACTTGGCAATGGCATCACCGCGTCCCCCGGCCTGCCGCACCAACAGCGAAAAAATGGAAAGATCCATATTGCTGTAATGCTCCAGCAGGAGCAGGCAGGATTTTCCCGATTCGGCTTTTGCCAAAAGTTCTTCAAGGTTTTCTATACCGTCCACACCGGAACCGGGAAGCATCAGGGATCCGGTCATATCATCAAGGACGGACAGTATCTCTTCATTTTTTTCCTGGTATACGTTTTCTTCGGAAATAACCGTAGATACCCGGGAAAGGGATACAGCCTTTTTTATATGTTCCTTAAATGCGGTTGTCAAAGTCTCCATTTTACTCTCCCCATAATCTGATTAGTTCGATAATAACCTTGCAGGCAGCACACATTTCGTTTACGGCAACCCATTCAAGCCGGCTGTGAAAATTCCTTCCGCCGGTAAAAATATTCGGGGTAGGAATGCCCAGCTCGGTCAGCCGCGAGCCGTCGGTTCCGCCCCTTATGGGCTTTAACCGCCATGTTATGCCGGTATTATCCAGCGCTGTTTTCAGGCGTTCAAGCACCTGTGGCTTTTCATCAATCTTCGCCTTCATATTATAGTATTGTGGGCTTGCTTTAACAATCACCTGTCCGCCGGAAAATTGCGCCTCCACGGTTTTGGCTATCGCTTCCAGCGCCGCCAGCCGCCGCTGCATACCATCACTCTCAAAATCCCGCAGGAAAATCTCCAACCGGGCACTTTCCAAATTGCCGGACAATTCCATGGGGCAGTAGTAGCCGTAATAGCCGTCGGTGGCCTCGGGGCTTTCCGAACGGGGCAGCATCACCGCAAAAGAGGCCGCCATAAGGGCTGCATTCGCCAAAATGCCCCGCGCCGCGCCGACATGGATAACCTTGCCCCGGAATGCAACATCGGCCTTCCACGCGTTAAAGCACTCCGTTTCAATTTCCCCCATCGGGCCGCCGTCCACCGTGTAACAGGCGGCAGACTGGAGCTTTTCCAGAGGGAATTCGGGCAATCCTTTGCCGGTTTCCTCATCAGGTGAAAAAACTATTTCCACAGGGCCATGGGGTATTGCAGGATGCGTCACCAGATACTCCACCGCCGCCATTATTTCCGCAATGCCTGCTTTGTCATCGGCGCCCAGAAGGGTGTTTCCATCACCGTGAATAAGAGCCTTACCCGCTTGTTTCGCCAGCCCCGGCTCCTGCGCCGGATCCAACGATAGACCATCGGCAAGGGAAATCGTTTCCCCGTTGTAATGCTGCACCAGCTGAGGGTTAACGTCTTTTCCGGAAACATCGCTTGCCGTATCAATATGGGCAAGAAAACCGATTGAGGGAGCCCCTTCCCTGCCTTTGCTTGCCGGGAGGCGGGCTATCACATAGCAGTGAGGGGTCAGTTCCACCTCGGTAAGGCCAAGCTCCACAAGCTCATCCCGCAAAGCCCGCGCCAGATCCCATTGTCCCAGACTTGAAGGCGTCGCCTCGACACGGCGGTCGCTTTCAGTCCAATAGCGGACATAGCGCATAAATCGGGGAATAATCAGCGATTCAAGCTGCTGGTCGGTAATGGCGGCAACGGGGCTTTCCATAGGTTATTATGGACGAAAAGACCTGTTATGGCTACATATTCCCATGCCGTCTGCATTTGCAGCAGCCCAGGATATGCACATGATTGCGCTTGTGCGAACGTTCAAATATTCGAGCTACAAGGAATTGCGTTCGACTGAGGGGTTTATGACAAACCGGGCAGCGCCTTTTCACCTCTCCATCAATACAATGGATGCAGCCTTTAATGTGCATAAGGCGATCTTTCCCTCCGGTTATGGAAGGGTAGGCATGGGTTTTTACCAGTTCGCCCTTTTGCAGCTTTATGGAACAAAGGGGACAAGACTGGGGATCACCCGGCGTTAAGGATACCCTGCGTGTTGGCAGCAGGCGATACCGTTGATTCTGATTTTTCCATTTGGAGTGCATTCCCGCCAATTGCCCGGTAAAGAGGCTATACCCAAACCACAACAGCACAATGCCGATGGTCAGAAAAATCAGTATTTGAAAATAGTTCCCCATAACAATGACTATCTCCGTAAAAAAAGCTATACTTGTACTTGTGGCTACACTCTATATTATCGGCACGCCCATAGGAAATTTGGGTGATATAAGTCTCAGAGCGGCAGAAGTTCTTAAAACCGCGGACCTGGTAGCCTGCGAAGACACGCGGCGTACCCTTAAACTCCTTACCCATCTGGGAATTCGGGTAAAAATGCTCTCCTGCCGCTCACAAAATGAGGAATTTGCCGCGAAAAAAATCATCGCCGCCCTTGACCAGGGGCTGACAGTGGCATATGCCAGCGATGCCGGCACTCCCGCCCTGAGCGACCCCGGCGCCGTATTGGTACGGCTTACCATTGCCGCAGGGCACGAGGTTATCCCCATTCCGGGGCCATCCGCCTTTGCCTCCCTGCTCAGCGTTTCGGGCGGCACGGACAAAACGGTCATTTTTGAGGGGTTTTTGTCCCCAAAACAGGGCAGACGGCGTTCACGGCTGCGGGAACTGCTGGGAATGGAGGCAGCAACCGTACTGTATGAATCGCCTTTTAGAATACTTAAGCTTTTGGAGGATATTGCCGAAATTGATCAAGCACGGTATATTTGTATAGGGCGGGAAATGACCAAAGTGTATGAGGAGTACATCCGGGGGACTGCGGCGGAAGTCCTAGCCGCCCTTTCGGAGAAAAAGGAGCAAATCGGTGAATTTTCGGTATTTATTGCTGGAAAAAAATGTAATAAATGATTATATTTATAGTGTAAATAGTGTAAACTTATTGGGGATAGTTGCCGATAATTAAGGTAGGAAGGTTATTATGATGGTCGGAAGAATAGGTCATTTAGACCCCATTCAGCCGGAAAACAGACCCGGCAAAAGCGATCAGTTAAGGGAGGGGGACAGGTCTGATTCTATTAGCCTTTCTCCGGAAGCGAGAGAAAGAGCGGAAATCTACCAGGTTGTGGAGCTGATAAAAGCAGCCCCTATTCTGGACGATGTCCAAATCGCCGCGCTTCGGGAGAAAATCAACGATCCTGCGTATCTTAACGAAAGGACCATCAGCGCCACAGCAGATAGAATCATGGATGCTTTCGGGCTATAAAGGCTGAATGTACAGGGGAAATTCCCCGGGGAACTAAACCTAGGTTCCCTCGACGGAAGCGGAACAGGCTATCCTGGTTGAAAAACCCGGACAAGCGGTTCCGCTTTTTTTATGCGGCTTTGAAAAGAATATCTCTACGCATACTAATTGTTTTCCGGCGTTTGGCACCAGTTTCTTACGGCGCAGTATGCAGGAATTTTAAAAATAAAAATATGTTGCCTGGTATTTGGAATTGTGATATGATGTCTAAATACTGGAGAAAAACAATGAAAAAGTTTTTAATGATTTTTGTTTTTTATTTTATCGGGTGGGGGCTTTTTGCAAATGAATTACCGCTTGACGAGGCAATTGGCAATGCCGCAAGAAACATAGAAGATGAATTGCCGCAAAGGTCTATGGTGCTTGTGCTTAACTTTGCTTCCCCTGCCGAGACGTTTTCGAATTATGTAATAGAAGAATTAACAGACCATCTGATTATCGGCCGTAAAGTTTTCATTGTAGACCGCCAAAACCTTACCGCAATCAGAACGGAAATGGACTTGCAATTATCGGGCGATGTTAGCGACGAGTCGGCTTTGTCAATCGGACGGCTGTTGGGGGCGCATTATATTGTGTCCGGCTCTTTAACCGAAAGGGGGTTAAATTACCGTCTTAGGTTTAGGGTTATAAGTATAGAAACCGCAAGGATAATTTCATCGGTAATTGTTGATATTAAAAATGATGTGCAAGTTGCACGGCTTATCGGAGGGGAACGGGCTGTGCAGGAAGCAGAAAGAAGACAACGTGATGAGGAACAGGAAGCGGAAAGACAGCAAAGGCAAGCTGAAAGGGAAGAGCGCATGAGCGTACCCAAAACCGCAAACGTAAAAAATAACTGGTTTTCCCTTGGATTAGCTGGATTGGGTGCTGGCTTAAAATACGAACGTATGCTTAACAGTAATTTGTCTTTAGGCGCAGATGCTTATGGCAATTGGGTTGGTATAGTCTTTCCTACAGATGTAATGAAATATCATAAACAAATTGGAGCAACAGATATTGGAGTTAATGCAACTGTGCGTTTTTATCCTTTTGGTAAAGCATTTTACATCGGAACTGGTTTAGGTGCTAAAGGATTATTTTCGGGAGCAAGAATAGATAAAGATGGGAACTGGACAAATGATGATTGGACATATACTGGTTCTGGTGTCCCTAATATAGAAAATGATTATATAAGTTATAATATTTTTGGTTTTGCAGTTACCCCTGAATTAGGCTGGAGAATTGACTTTGGTTTTCCAGGCGGTTTCTTTATGGATTTTGGCGTAAAAGTACCTTTAATGTTTTGTGAACCTGTCAATATAAACGGAAATCAAAAAGGATTTTTTGTTAGTATTTTACCGTATATAGGTTTATTTGGCTGGGCTTTTTAGAATATAAAAAAGCATAACGACAGGAGAAATGCAATGAAAAAGTGTTTAATGATTTTTGTTTTTATATTATCGCCTGTGGTGCTATTTGCCCAACAAATGAACCTTGACGAAGTTATAAAACATTCTGCAAGAGTTATAGAAGATACATTTCCGCAGGGGGCTAAAGTGCTTGTACTAAACTTTTCTTCCCCTTCCGAAACATTTTCGGAATTTGTTTTGGAGGAATTATCCGGCGAACTTTTGGAAGGTTATAAAATCACTGTTGTTGACCGTCGTAACCTTTCGGCTATCAGGGAGGAATTGGATTTTCAATATTCCGGCGAAGTCAGCGATGAATCAATGCAAAGTTTAGGAAAAATGCTTGGGGCTGAGGTTGTAATTTCAGGCTCTTTAACCGATTTAGGAACAAGTTATCGTTTCAGAATAAGAATTATCAATGTGGAAACCGCAACTGTGCAAAGGCAAATAACCAGTGAGCTTCAACGTAATGATTCTCAGGTTACATTCCTTCTAACTGGTAAGATAGAAAAACCTCCAAAACCTCCTTTCGTACAATCGGCTAGTATACGGAATAATTGGTTTTCTGCTGAAGCAACTTTGGGCTTAGTCGGTTTAAGATACGAACGTATACTTAATAATAATTGGGCTTTAAATTTTAATGGTTACGCACAATGGTGGGGTACTGTTTTTATGGACGTTGGAATTGATGTAACCGCACGTTTTTATCCATCTGGCAAAATATTTTATATGGGTATTGGTATGGGGGGGCATGGTTATTCTGATTACTCTGGTCGTACTACTGAAGTTAAACGTGTTGAAAGTTCTGAGGAAACTATTTATCAATTTGGTTTCGCAATTTGCCCTGAAATAGGATTTAAAGTACATTTCGGTCGAAATGGTGGGTTCTTTTTTGATTTGGGTTACAAAAACCCATTGTTGATAAACAAATACGGTTTTACTTTTAATACTGTTCCGCATTTTGGCTTGGGTTGGGCATGGTAAGATATAGGTTAAATATTAAATTTATATAATGTAATATAAATATTATTGCACACCCAACGCCCTCCATGGCGTTGGGTGATTTTCAAGTGGGTAAAAAATCTACGTGTAACTTGAACATTATATGCCATTTGGCAAGATACGTGATGCCTCAAAAGAAAATCTAGCCGAAGGTTTTTCAAGATTTTCCCAATAAAATAATTTCTAAAATATTTTATTGGGAAAAATTAAATCAATGTTCGATTTAAAATTATTATTTATATGTACCACAATCTTTACATGACGATGACGTGAGCTGATTTTTTTCACCACATTTTTTACATGTCCAAGAATCTCCAAAATTAACTTGCTTGGGAGTAGTTGATGGTATATTTTCTGAATTTATTCCAGAAAAACTGCCGCTAGATGTATTTCCACTTTTTAATAAATGATATTTTATTGTACTAATATCATCTACCATATTTAAAAAATTAGCAATTAAACCACCAGATAAAATAATAACGATCAAGCCGACAAGACCGCCGCCGATTAAACCAAGAACAGCATATCCAAAACTAAATCCCCAACCTCCAAGAAGAGTGCCTCCTGTTACAAAACCACCAATTACACAAGCAATTAGTATTAACCAAAGAAGTACATTCATCCAACCTCTAAATACTTTTGCAACAAATTCTAACATATCATCCTCCAATTTTTTTATACAGTTCAATTAACTGTATCCATCAATTTCTGAAATATTCAGGAATTAACGGCACCTTACCATTTTTTGGCGGCTATTGTCAAGTAGAAAATAAGTTATTCATCCAATATTTTAAATATACAAATAATTAGATTATTAATATCTACGATCTGGTTCATAAAAATAAATAAATTCAACTGATGAATGTCTGGGATCGTTGCCAATTGGTTCTTTATGCCAATCAACAATTTTATACCAACCAGCTTTTATAAAATTATAATCATAATGATGAATATCATTATCTAAATTGCAAGAGAGAAACAAACAAGTGATTATTACTATAAATAAACTGCGATTTACACCCATATATATAATATATCACAAATTGTTTATTTTATCAACCAAAATAATACGCCGCGGGGCTGGCAAAAAACATTCCGCAAGTCGATGCCGCAGGGATAATCATGGCAGTGTCTGTCAGCTGCAATTCACAGCGTTTTTCCGCTTCAAGCAACTCAAACGCAATGCGCTTATCCTCATGGTTAGGACAAGCAGGATACCCAAAGGCAGGCCGTATACCCTGTCCCCTGTTCTCTACTCCCTGATCATAGCCCCACCATTCCTGGCGAATGCGGCGGTGGATTTCCTCGGTGAAGGCTTCTGCCAGCGCGTTTGCCAGGCTTGCCAGCAATAGCGCATTGTATTCGTCATTGCAGTGCCGGAATGCGGCTGTTGCTGCGTCAAGGCCAAAGCCAGCGCTCAGGGCAAAGAGTCCCAGCCAATCTACCGGCTCGCCATTATTGGCGCTGCCTTTGCCCACAGGCACAATAAAATCCGCCAAACAGGGATTAAAGCCCCCTGCAGGCTTTTTCTGCCGGTTACGCGGAAAACAGAAACGGCGGCTTGCGCCGAGGTGACAATGGCTATCATCACCCTCTTTCCCCACTCCCCACTCCCTACTCCCCACTCCCCATATTACAATGTCGTCACCATCGGCCGCGGCGGGGAAAATTCCCGTAACGCCACGCAACTCCAGCAAGCCTTCCGCCACAACCCGTTCCAGCAGCGCTTTTGCATCCTCTAAAAGGGTGTCAGACACCTTTTTTGCATCCCACCGTTGTGCAAAGGCCTGCCAGTCAATGTGCGGGGTTACACGGTCCAGCGGGTAATTGTTCAGTTCAATTATATCGGTTGTTTGGGGGGCAACTGGCGTGTATGCGGCAGGCGGCACTTTGTTGGCCTGAGCTTCCTCCAGCGAAATAATTTCAATGCGGGACTGAATCGCCGCATGACGCTGAACGGCGTCCCGGTAACTGTTTTCCAGATCTTGCAGAAACCGGGGGCGTTCCGTTTCGGAAAGCAGGGCGCGTACCGTTTCGGCGGATTTTCCGGCATTGGGTACATACACCACCGGGCCTGAGTATTCCGGAGCAAGGCGCAAACTGGTGTAGATAAGACTCGCCGCCGCTCCCCCAATGAGCAGGGGAATTTGCATACGCCGTTTTTCCATCTCACGCGTTATATGCATCATTTCATCTAACGATGGTGAAATAAGCCCGGAAAGGCCAATTATGGCGGCCTGTTCTTTTTCCGCGGCTTCCAGTATCTGTTCAGCGGGAACCATCACCCCCAGGTCAATAATTTGATAACCATTACAGGCCAGTACCACGCCTACAATATTTTTACCAATGTCGTGCACATCGCCTTTTACTGTTGCCAGAATAATTTTTGGCGCATGAGTATCAACTGTGTTGTGAGCATTTTTTTCCATGTATGGCGAAAGAGCAGCGGCCGCTTTTTTCATCACCCGCGCGCTGCGGATCACCTGGGGAAGATACATTGTTCCTTCATCGAACCGTTTTCCCACCTCTTTCATGCCATCCATTAGCGGCCCTTCCACAATGTCCAGCGCCGATTTTCCGCCAGAGTGCAGTTCCAGCACATCCGCCTCAATAAAGTCATCAATACCGTGAATCATCGCGTGTATGATGCGATCAGCCACAGACAAATTACGCCATTCAAAATGAGGAATGAGGGTGCGGCCTTGCCGCAATGAGGAATGAGGGGCGGTGTTTGTTTGTTCGGCGATTGCGAGGAGGCGGTTGGGGGCGTCAGGGTTTCGGTTGAGAATGACGTCTTCTACCACGACACGGAGCTTTTCTTCAATCTTGTTATACGTTATGAGCGTTGATGGGTTTACGATGGCCATGGTTAGACCGGCGGCTTGGGCGTGTTTCAGGAAAACGCTGTGCATGGCTTCGCGTACCGGGTTGTTGCCCCTGAAGCTGTACGAAAGGTTTGAAATGCCGCCGGAAATTTGAACACCAGGGCAGTTCTCCCTGATCCACGCGCAGGCACGAATAAAATCAATTGCGCAGGAATCGTGTTCGGCAATTCCGGTGGCAACGGCAAGCACATTGGGATCAAACACAATATTTTCAGAGGGAAAATTATTTTTTACCAGCAGCTGGTAAGCGCGGCCGGCAATCTCAATTTTTCGTTCATACGTTACCGCTTGTCCATTTTCGTCAATAAGCATTACCACAACGGCGGCGCCATAGCGCCTAACGAGAGACGCCTTGCGCAGGAATTCGGTTTCGCCGTCTTTCAGGTTTATTGAATTGACCAGCCCTTTGCCCTGCAGGCGCTTCAGGCCCGATTCAATGACATTCCAGCGGGAACTATCGATCATAACGGGCACTCTGGCAATATCGGGATCGGAAAGGGCAAGATCGAGAAAAGCGCTCATTGATTTTTCGGCATCCAGCATGGCATCGTCCATGCCCACACCAAGAATAACTGCGCCTTCATTGATTTGACTGCGGGCAATGGACAGCGATTCATTATATTTTTCCTCGCTAATCAAGCGTAAAAACTTTTTGCTACCCGCAACATTCGCCCGCTCACCAATGAGCGTTAACTGCGGAGACGCAGAGGAAGATTCAAGACCCGCTAATCGGAAGCCCTTATTTCTCGATTCCCCACTCCCCACTCCCCACTCCCTACTCCCCACTCTCCGTGGCTTGTACAAAGCGGCTTTTGCGGCAATGGCGGCAATGTGCGCCGGCGTGGAACCGCAGCATCCGCCCACGATATTCAGCAAGCCGTCTTGCAGATAACGCTCGATACAGGCGGCCATTGTTTCCGGGCTTTCGTCGTAGTTGCCAAGCTGGTTGGGCAGTCCTGCATTGGGATGAGCGCTGACCAGACAAGGTGTTATAGCAGAAAGGCTGCGCAAATGCGGCAATAGTTTTTCGGCGCCAAAAGAACAATTCAGGCCAATGGCCCAGGGTTTGGCGTGCAGTACCGAGGCGCAAAAAGCTGCAAGGGTTTGCCCGGCAAGAAGCCGCCCCGAATCGCCGGAGACCGTTGCGGAAATCATAATGGGAATGTCGATATTCCGTTCTTCCTGCAGCCGCTTGATGGCAAACAAGGCAGCCTTGGCATTCAGTGTGTCAAACACCGTTTCTACCATAAAAATGTCCGCGCCGCCATCCAGCAGCCCGCGGGCATTGTCATAGTACGCCGCCTCAAGCTCGTCCCAGTAAATGCCCCGTTTGCCGGGATCATCTACGTTAGGTGAAAGGCTGGCGCTTTTGCCGGTGGGACCAATGCTCCCTGCGACAAATCGCGGCTGTTCTGTTGTAGAAAATTGGTCCGCTGCTTTTCGCGCAATGCTTGCAGCCGCTCTGGAAATCTCGTACGCAAAATCGGCAAGGCCGTAATCGACCAGGGATACCGCCGTTGCATTAAAGCTGCATGTTTCGATAATGTCTGCGCCGACTGCAAGATACGCTTCGTGAATAGCGCTGATCGCATCCGGTTTGGTAAGACAAAGCAGATCATTACAGCCTGCCAACGGTGTTGGATGATCAGCAAAACGTACGCCGCGGAAATCTGATTCGGTGAGGTTTAAGGTTTGTATCATCGAACCCATTGCCCCATCAAGGACAAGGATGCGCTGCGAAGCATGGCCTTCTATGGAATGCAATTGCTCCATTTATTTCAGCTCCGTTAAATTGAACGGAGTTTCCTGATATACATAGTTAAGCCAATTGTCAAAAAATAAATTAGCATGGGCGCGCCAGCGAACCACCGGCGCTTTTGCGGGGTCGTTATCGGGATAATAATTTTTCGGTGGTTCAATGGGCAGCCCCTTTGCCAGATCGCGGCGGTACTCCCGGTCCAATGTAAGCGGATCATATTCCAGATGACCAGTAACGTAAATTTCACGGCCGCCGCGGGCGGTAACGATAAAGACACCGGCTTCATCGGTTTCGGATTGAATCGTCAGGCGCGGCTCGGCGGCAATGGCATCCCGATCGCTGGTGGTGTGCCGGGACTGCGGGGCAAGGAATTCATCATCAAAGCCGCGAAACAAGACATGGTGCTGTTCGTTTACCGCATGGGGAAAAACACCAAATAATTTTTTGCCCAGTGGGCTTTTGGGAATATTATAACGGCGGTACAGCCCTGCCTGTGCGCCCCAGCAAATATGCAAGGTAGAAAAAACTTTTTTTTCCGAATAATCAATGAGCCGTACCAGCTCGTCCCAGTAATCAACTTCCTCAAAGGGTAATGTTTCCACCGGCGCACCGGTAATGATAAAACCGTCAAAACGGGTATCGGTGGCCATCATATCCTGTGCGCTAATGTAAAATTTTTCCAAATGGCCAGGAGGAGCGTTTTTTGATTCATGGCTGCCCATGCGCAGAAAGGTAATGTCTACCTGCAAGGGGCTGTTGCCCAAAAGCCGCAGCAGTTGAATTTCGGTATCTATCGTAGTAGGCATAAGATTGACTATGGCTACTTTAAGCGGACGAATATCCTGTTGTTCGGCGCGATCTTCGGTCATGACAAAGACCCGTTCATGGCTAAGGGCATCATAAGCAGGTAGCGCCCTGGGTATTTTTATCGGCATAGATGTTTCTTAGAAAGTATGGCAGAAAAACCCTCATGGGTCTAGTGTTCTGTAATATACAGATGACTCAAATGAATATTACAGAACACTCGTGAGCTGCGGGTTTAAGGTACATTGCATCAGCTTCATTTCTATGGGATAATAAGGCATGGCTATTAATTGTGGTATAGTGGGACTTCCCAATGTCGGCAAGTCCACGATTTTTTCTGCGTTAAGTTCCACCCCGGCAGAGGCGGCGAACTATCCTTTCAGCACCATCGTTCCCAATATTGGCATTGTCGATGTGCCTGATAACCGGCTGACAAAACTCAGCGAAATCTTCAAGCCGAAACGCACCATCCCGGCAACCGTAGAATTTGTCGATATTTCCGGGCTCAAAAAAGGGTCTTCTCAGGGTGAGGGGCTGGGGAACCAGTTTTTGTCCCATATTCGGGAAGTGGGGGTCATTGCCCATATCGTCCGCTGTTTTGATGATCCGGACGTTGTGCACGTGAGTGATCGCATCGATCCCGCATCGGACATTGAAATAATCAATATTGAGCTGGCCCTTGCGGATTTGGCAACGTTGGCCAAACGCCGGGAACGGGCAGAAAAGGCGCTGAAAAATAAAAGCGAACAGAAAACCGCAGAAACCGTGCTGGGCATTCTGGATAGAATCAGCCCTGTTTTGGAAGACGGCAAACCCATACGTTCGCTGCAACTTACTGATGAAGAAAAAGCCCTGATTTACGATTGCCATTTTATCACTGCCAAGCCCCAGATGTATGTTTGCAATGTGGATGAAGCAGGGATGAAAACCGTTGTGAGCAAGGGCGACATTCCATACACCCAAGCCGTGCGAAAACAGGCAGCGACAGAAGGCTGTCCCGTGGTGGTTATTTGCGGCAAGTTTGAGGCGGAGTTAGGCGTCATAGATGACCCGGCGGAAAAACTCGCCTTTCTTGAAGAAATCGGTCTTACCGAACCGACCCTTTCTTCTCTCATCAATGCTGCGTATGGCCTTTTGGGACTACGCACCTTTTTCACCACCGGAGAAGATGAATGCCGCGCCTGGACAATTCATGCCGGAGCCCCCGCGCCCAAAGCGGCCAGAGCCATTCACAGCGATTTTGAAAAAGGCTTTATCAAAGCCGATGTCTACACCTGCGATGATATTTTCCGTTACGGCACAGAAGCAAAAATCAAAGAAGCAGGCAAATACCGCATTGAAGGAAAAGAATATATCGTACAAGACGGCGATGTCATGTTTTTTAAGTTTAATGTGTAATTGTCTGCGAGGTGGGGGGTACCTGCAATGCCAAAAGATATTAACACGGATCCTCGGGCTTCCAGTCCGATCGAAAAACAACTCTGGAAATCCGCAGATAAACTCAGAAAAAACATCGATGCAGCCGAGTATAAACATGTCGTTTTAGGCTTGATATTCTTAAAATACATATCAGATGCCTTTGAAGCCCTATACATAAAACTAAAAAGCCAAAAAGGCGAATACAAGGGAGCAGACCCCGAAGACAAAGATGAGTACAAAGCCGAAAATGTCTTTTTTGTCCCCGAAAAAGCCAGATGGCAATATCTGCAATCCAAAGCAAAACTTCCAACCATAGGCAAGGAAGTTGACAATGCAATGGACGCTATTGAAAAAAACAATCCTTCGCTAAAAGATGTACTTCCAAAAGTGTTTGCCCGCGGCAATTTAGACCCGACAAACCTTGGCGGTTTAATCGACCTGATTGGAAACATCGCTTTTACAGATGCAAAAGAACGAAGCGCAGATATACTTGGTCACGTGTTTGAATATTTCCTTGGCGAGTTTGCGCTTGCCGAAGGCAAAAAGGGCGGTCAGTTCTATACTCCCAGAAGTGTTGTCGAACTTCTTGTCGAGATGCTTCAACCCTACAAAGGCCGTGTCTTCGACCCCTGCTGCGGTTCGGGCGGTATGTTTGTGCAATCAGAAAAATTTGTGGAAGAACACAGAGGAAAAATAAACGATATTTCGATTTACGGGCAGGAGAGCAACCAAACAACCTGGCGTCTTGCAAAAATGAATCTTGCAATTCGTGGTATCGACAGCTCGCAAGTTAAATGGAACAACGAAGGTTCGTTCTTGAACAACGCTCACAAAGACCTTAAAGCCGATTTTGTTATCGCAAATCCGCCGTTTAATGACAGCGACTGGTCCGGCGATTTACTTCGCAAAGACGGCAGGTGGAAACACGGCGTTCCTCCTACCGGAAACGCCAACTATGCGTGGATACAGCACTTTCTGTATCATTTAAGCCCAAGCGGTATTGCCGGTTTTGTTTTGGCAAAAGGTTCGCTTACATCGAAAAGTTCCGGCGAAGGTGATATTCGCAAAGCATTAATCGAAGCACGTCTGGTTGACTGTATTGTCAATCTTCCTGCAAAATTATTTTTGAACACACAAATTCCGGCTTGTCTTTGGTTTTTGTCCCGCAAGAAAACCAATAACGATATTTTATTTATTGATGCCCGCAACGAAGGACATTTGATTAACCGCAGAACCAGAGAGCTTTCCGGCGATGACATTAAAAAAATCGCATCGACTTATCACGAATGGAAGAAACCGAAAAACAAATATGAAGACATAAAAGGTTTTTGCAACAGTACCAGTATTGAAAGAGTAAAAGAACTGGATTATGTCCTAACACCCGGCAGATATGTAGGGCTTCCTGACGAAGAAGACGAATTTGATTTTAACGAACGGTTCACCAGTTTAAAAGCAGAGTTTGAGGAACAGTTAAAGGAAGAGACAAGGCTGAATAAGGTTATTTTGCAGAATTTGGCAAAGGTGAAGGTGTGAGGGTGGTGAAACAAAATAATAAGATAGAACCCAAAAAAAGTAAAATCATTTCTGTTTCTGGTAATTATCCTGCATGGCTGGAATCTCTAAAAAAACAGATTGTTATTGCTCGTGCCCGAGCCGCATTTTCTGTTAATGCTGAACTAATCCGTTTGTATCACAAGTTAGGTCTGGATATTATTAAACAACAGCAAGCACATAATTGGGGTGATAAAATTATCCAGCATCTGGCTGCTGACTTAAAAACTGCTTTTCCTGATATGAAAGGATTTTCAGAACGCAACTTAAAATATATGCGTTATTTTGCAGAGCAATGCCCTAAAGGTCTAATTGGGCAGCAGCCTGCTGCCCAATTGCCATGGTTTCATATTGTTACGATATTGACAAAGACAAAGCCAGCCGAACGCGAATGGTATGTAATAAATGCTACCGATGGAGGATGGTCTCGTTCTACGTTGGAAAATAATATTAAAAATCGACTGCACAAACGTCAAGGCGCTGCCGTATCTAATTTTGCAAAACGGCTTTCATTGCCGCAATCCGCACTTGCACAAGAAACACTGAAAGATCCATATATATTTGATTTTCTTGGTCTGGCAGATGACGCGCACGAACGAGATATTGAAAACGCACTTATTAGACATATTTCACAATTTTTACTTGAACTTGGCGTAGGTTTTGCTTTTATTGGCAGGCAGTTCCGTCTTGAAGTAAGCGGCGAAGAGTTTTTTATTGACTTGTTGTTTTATCACACTCGCCTTAAGTGTTATATAGTTATTGAATTAAAAGCATCAGCATTCAAACCTGAACACACAGGACAGCTCAATTTTTATCTTTCTGCGATTGATGAGCAAGTTAAAGCGTCAGATGATCGATCAACTATAGGTCTATTATTGTGTAAGAGCCGTAATAAAATTGTTGCTGAATATGCTTTACGCAATGTAAATAGTCCCATTGGTGTAGCTGAATATCAGCTTGTAGCAGCTCTCCCAAAAGAATTGAAAGCCGAGCTCCCCAGTATT
>WQXQ01000061.1 GCA_009784775.1 Treponema sp. | reverse complement strand
GTTATTGATACATTTTGAGAAAAATGGTATTTTCTTTTGATTTTCTACGATTGTTAAGTTGTCCGTATAGTAGACACAGTGATATAGGTATCTATGATATAATAACCCGATACCCGATACCCGATACCCGATACCCGATACCCGATACCAAGGGGTACCTATGTCCGCAAATGCTATTCGGAACAGGTGCTTTTCCACAACTGGCGGATTTTTCGATCATTGGAAGTATTATGCGGATTTAAGGTGAAGGTGTCAAGGTAAAGACGCGGAGTGTATGGTTACTGAAACAAACCCACGGTGCCGGTTTTCCATTCTTCTCTGGCTTCCATAACCAGATTTTCTACGTCGAACCAGTTGTTGGCGCGGGGGCCCGGCAGTTCACGGTTGGTGGAATTGCTGAACACAATAGTCTTGCAGCCCAGCTTTCGCAAACCGATGATATTTTCCGGAGCATCGTCGATGTATACATGCGCTCCCACGGCGCCCTTGTCTTTCATAAAACAAATGTCCCAGTAGGGAATGTCGTAGTTGTCCAGCCAGTCAACGGTTTGGGTAATGGTCGTGCGGTGGGAAAATTTAAGGAACAGCCGGTGGGTGATGATACGGATGCGAATGCCCTGGTTGGAAAGTTTACGCAAAATGACCGGAGCGTGTTCAATGGGTTCCATTTCGCGGAAAATATCCCGCTGGGTAACGGCAAAACGGTGCAGGTTATTGTAACCGCCAAATTCGCCCAGACCCCATTCGTCAAGGCCGTAGGTGACTTCGGTGGTAAGGGTTTCCAGCGGCTTGTTCAGCCACTCGGCGGCAATTTTGCGTATTGAACCGTAAAAATCGCCCACGACACCGTCTAAATCAACGCCAAGAATAAAAGTACTATCGTTCATATTATGTTGCGCCTTTTGAGATAAGGATAACGATACTGCGGGCATTTACCGTATATTTATAGGACAAATCAAGCGCTTCCTCGCCGCCAACGGGCAGTATGTCTTTGGGGGAACTCATGCTGGTATCAACCGCCCGGAACCAGCGCTTGTGACCGGGACTGGTGGTGGGCGGAATGGAAAAAACTATCGGGGACAGTCCAGCGTTAAACATAATATAAAAATCATTGGTGTCTTTGTCCCGTGATACAGTGGCCTGGCTGCCATTGACTTGCAGGGCAAGGTTATACCCACCCCGATCCCAGTCGGGGTTTGCGCCTTTTTCATTGTACCAGCTAATGTCGGGTGTTGCGTTGTAGTTGCCTTCGCGCCCGGTGTAGAACTCAGGCCGCATAAAACCGGGATGCCGCAGACGGAAAGCAATCATCTCTTTTGCAAAGCGGAACAGATTCTTGTTTTTTTCCAGCAATGACCAGTCATACCATGAAATCTCATTATCCTGACAATATGCGTTGTTATTGCCATGCTGGGTGCGGCCCATTTCATCACCGCCCAGAATCATGGGCGTTCCCAAAGAAATCAACATTGTGGCAAAGAAATTTTTAAGCTGCCGTTCCCGAATTCCTTCCAGTACCGGATCTTTCGTGGGGCCTTCGGTGCCATAATTGTAACTAAGGTTATTGTCATTTCCGTCGCGGTTGTCTTCGCCGTTCTCATTGTTGTGTTTATGGTCGTACGAAACCAAATCCTTCAGGGTAAAACCGTCATGGCTGGTAATAAAATTGATTGAGTGAAAAGGCTTGCGCCCGTCACGAAGATACAGGTCCGAACTGCCCGAAAGCCGCGTGGCAAGATTCCGGGTTTCCCGCGGATCCCCTCGCCAGTATTTGCGGATATTATCCCGATACCGGTCATTCCATTCCGCCCAACGCCCGCCGGGGAACCAGCCCACCTGATACGCCCCGCCGGCATCCCATGCCTCGGCAATTATTTTGGTGGAGCTTAAAACCGGGTCTTCAGCAATGCGCTCCAGCACCGGCGGGGACTCCATCAAACGGCCATGCTGGTCTCTCCCCAGGATAGATCCCAGATCAAAACGGAATCCGTCAACATGCATCTCCACTACCCAGTAATGCAGACAGTGCATGATAAAACTGCGGACAACCGGATGATTGCAGTTTACCGTATTACCGCAGCCGGAATAGTTTTGGTAATAGCGTTTATTTTCGTTTAGTATATAATAAATCGGGTTATCCAGACCCCGGAAAGAAAAAGTCGGGCCCAGCTCGTTGCCTTCGGCAGTGTGGTTTAATACAATATCCAGAATAACCTCTATCCCCGCCTTGTGCAGTTCCCTTACCATGAGCTTGAATTCATTGACCTGCCCTCCGGGACTGCGGTTGGCAGCATACGATTCTTTGGGGGCAAAAAAAGCCATTGTAGAGTACCCCCAGTAATTGGTTAACAGCTTGCCCGTACGGGGATTAACGCGGGGAAATTCATGTTCATAGAATTCCTGTATGGGAAGGAATTCAAGGCTGGTAATACCCAACTCCTTAAAATACGGAATTTTTTCGATAACACCCAGATAAGTTCCCGGATGCTTCACTTCCGAATTGGGATTGGCAGTTAGTCCTTTCACATGCGTTTCATACAACACGCTAAAGCGCAAAGGATAATTCAGGGGAGCATCTCCCTGCCAATCAAAATCATTATCATCAACAACGATACACCGGGGACTGCTGGACAGGTTTTCCTCTGTGGACAATGAAAGATCGCTTATGGGCGATTCCGAATCAAAACCTGCGCATTTTTTCATATCCCATTTATCAAGTGTGGTAAGCGCCTTGGCGTAGGGGTCAAGGAGCGCTTTATGAGGATTAAAACGCAGCCCTCGTTCCGGCAAATAGGGGCCGTCTACCCGGTACAGATAATAAGCGCCCGCCTTGAGTCCCTTTACAAAACAGTGCCAGACATCACCGGTTTTGTTTCCCCTTTTATCTAAAGGAATTTCCCGGTAAGGCCCCCCTGCAGCGGACTCAAAAAGTACCAGCGTAACCAATGTGGCATGACGTGAAAAAATGGCAAAATTAACCCCATCTTCATGTATCGTGGCACCCAATGGCATGGCTTTTCCCATACTAATCGTACAATCACCGAAGCTCATGGAACCATTATGCACTATTTCCGGGAAATGTACCATAAGTATGAGCATAGTATTTTTTGAATGAGAGTGTATTGTTTTTTATACACTTGGAGAAAATTAAGATGTTTGCTCTTCATTTGAAATATATTCCTATTTCATTTTTGGGTGAATTTGCCAAAAAACACCCCATTTTTTAATGTATCGCATAAATTTTTACCAAAAGTGCCAACTTGGCACGGAATTTGCTACAGTTTTAGTAGTGAATAAAGTATTAGTTAAAAACAGCGTTTTTTTTCCTCCCACCGCCGCCCGCGCAAACGGGCCGGCGGAAGTTTTTGCCGACATAAAAACCGAACTTATCAGGAAATCCATACACTTTCTTATCGCGCTCAGCCCCGGCATGGCGGCAATTAACTATCCGCTGACCGTACTGGGTTTAATGGCCGGCGTTTTGGGCTACACGATAATGGAACACCTGCGGCTTTCGGGCATAAAGGTGCCGGTGATTTCCGCCCTTACCGATATGGCTTCCCGCCCGCGGGACAGGGGCAATTTTGTACTGGGCCCGGTAACCCTGGGAATAGGCGCCCTGCTTGCCCTGCTGCTGTATCCCTCGCCTGCGGCTTGTATTGGCATTTATGCCCTGGCTTTTGGCGACGGTTTTGCCGCGCCTATCGGGAAACTGTTTGGCAAGACTCGCCCGGCCTTTCTGTTCGGCAAAAGCGTAGAAGGCTCAGTCGCCTGTTTTACCGCAACGTATATCGCGGCCTTGATGGTTTCGCGCAATTTCACCATTTCTCTGGCGGCCGCCCTTACTGCCACAGCCGTAGAAGCACTGCCTTTGGAAGATTATGACAATATCGTCCTGCCTTTGGTGGTAGCCTTTGTCGTGCAGTTGGCGATGCACTAACTGGTGATTACAGCCACAAGTACACTTTGTGGAGCCTGATACAGATAAGCCAGGTTCCGACAACAAGCAATACCAACCCTATCGGTAATCCAACCCAGGTATCGGCGCCAAACAGAATGGTCCTGCCAAGGAAGGCAAGGATAGAGCCTGTGCCAATAAAGATAAATTCACGGGAACTGCGCGCCCAGCTGGCAATAAAAAAGCTGACCGTGGTAATAAGGAAGGTGCCAATCTCGATAAGCCTGAATGTCGAGATATAGCCGCTCATCATATTCAGACTGGAATCCCAAACGGCGGTATCAATGGGGGAGCCCAAGGCGATAACCGATGTTATGACGACCAGAATCATGACGACATTGCGCTGTCTTTGCGTCTTAAAGCCCACGGCGTAGACGCTGGCAATGAATAGCGAAAAAATACCAAAATATCTGCCAAACAGAATGATACGCGATGCCATGAGCAGGTACAGTGAAGGGATTTCGTACACCCATTGCAGGGGCAGAATCAGCCGAAGCGCCTCAAGGGAAGAAGAAACGGCAAAAAAGGCGACAAACAGTATCTCCGGCGACTGGGTTTTTTCAAAAAAGTAATAGATAAAAATAATCGAGCAAAAAGCATACAGAACCAGAGCCAAAATACAGGAATGTGCCGCCAGCAGTTGTACGGCCGAAAATTGCCCCAAAAACGCCGGTAAGGAACTTTCGGAACGACGGGTTATCTCGGCCTCCATCACGGTATACACCGGGATTACCTTTATGGACGCGGCAACGCATATCAGCAGGCACAGGAACGAAAAAGCTATTCCCAGCTTAAAGGCAAGATTCCTGTCAGATAAAGTCATACGTTCAGCATAGCAAAATAACCGCTTATGTACAAATGCCAAAAGGCCGATGATCGTAGTGTGGGGGGATCGATATGATACTCAAAAGGGCTTTTCTCGTCTTTTTAGGGCTGTTTTTATTCACCGTATCCATTGTATGGGCGGGTGACTCGGCTTTTTTTGTAGATCTCGGCTTTTCACCAGACGGCCGGCACTATACCTTTGCTCAATATGGAGTAAGAACCGATACACTCAAGCCCTGGGCGGATATGTTTGTGGTTGATGTTGCGCGGAATAACTTTGTTTCCGGCGGCAGAATTGCGTATATCCACAACAAACCGATAGAAGCCGGGCAGGACGGCACCGGCGCTTTATACCATGTAATTGCCAAAAACGCAGGCATTGTTGAACGCCATAATGTTTCATACGCGAATCAGGGACAACCATTGTATATCGCGCTCAGCGGAGACCCGGCCTATGAAGGCACGGCAATTACCTTTAGGGATTTTATATCGGGGATTTTCTACCAGACAACCCTGATCGAAACCATAAGAGGTACCGGCAAGGACACGCGATCATCGTTTTACATAAAACTGGAAAGCACAGACAATGACGGCGAAAAAAAATCATACACCGTAGGCACACTCGGTCTGGAACGGCCAGGCATCTTCTCATATCGAATCAAAAAAGTATTGATAGATTCATCCGGCAGCTCGCTTATTTTTGTTATCGAAATGAAACGGTGGTCTGAACAGGGACATGACATTCGCTATATGGTTGAAGCGGTGCGGCTGTAATGGGAAAAAGCAATCGTCAAAAAACAAAGAAAACCTCACGATTTTCAATCCGTGCAAAATTGCTAACGATTATTGCCATTATCGTGATCTTATCGGTGGCAGTAAGCACCGGCGTTGTGTTATGGCTGGTCAATCAGGACTTAAACGCTACGGCGGAAGTAAACAATGAAGAAGCAAACCGGCGTTCGGCAATGGAAGCGCAATACACGATTGAAAATGTAAGCGCTAACTCCAGAATGCTCCTGCAGATTATCGATTCCGCCGGAGCAGGGAATGCCCTGTCAAGGCAGGCAATAGAATCGTTCTTTGAGCAGAACAAACAGGTAGCGGCGCTGGTCACTGCCATTCCCGGCCAGCCAAATCAGGAATTAACCAATAACCAGTTTTTTCTTGAACGGGAAATCCGCGTTACTCCGCTTAAGCATTACCTGGAAGCTCACAGAAAAACGCTGGAAAGAGCCGCCGCCGGCGAAACAATGCTGCTGAACGCAACTCCTGAATTTATCATTCCCATGTTGGCCCTGTTTTTCCCCTGGCAGGGCAAGGCAAGAATGGTGCTGTTTTCTTCGGAAAAACTGACCGAATCGCTCAGCTCCAGAATAAACCAATCCTTTATGATAAACCGCGCCGGCGATATTCTGATACACCCCGATCCTGATATTGTGAAAGCCGGAACAAATGTAGCACACTGGAATTTCATCAAAAAAATACGCGAACATCCCGCTCAAAGCATGCAGGAGTTGACCGAAGCCGATTTTAACTTTACGCCCATTGGCACAAATACCATTGAACCAATCGTTATACGATCAACAGACGAAAACGCCAATATCATTGTACAGAAATTTTTCCTGTTGGCGCAGCAATTTCTTGACCTGATTGCGCATATTCCCGATACCGCTCAAAGTACAGAAATACGCTATTATGTGGCTTTTACCAAACTGGACATTGGCGCTTCCACAGTGATTACCGGCATTGAGCACAACAAGGTTTTTGAGATGATAGGCGCTACTACCCGCCGTAATCTGTACTTCACCGGAGCAGTACTGTTACTTGCGGGAATGTTTATCTGGTTTTTCTCAAAAAGCATTTCTATTCCCATCAAAATACTGGCCGCTGCAGCCCTGACTATAGAAAAAGGTTCGTTCGAAGTAAAACTCAAAAGCAAAAGCCGCGATGAGATAGGGTTTTTAACCAAAAGTTTCCAGCGAATGAGTACGGCCCTGGGAATTTTTGGCAGATTCACCAACCGGGAAATTGCAGTGCGGGCCATGCGGGGTGAAATTAAACCGGGCGGTCTGCCGAAACACGCGACCATTTTTTTCTCGGACATTCGGGGTTTTACGGAAAAATCGGAAAATTTCACCAAGACATTTGGGGACGAGGCATCGGACCGTATTGTTCAGTGGCTCAATGAATACTTTACCCTTATGGTTGATATCGTCGAAAAAACCGGCGGCGTTGTAGACAAGTTTATCGGCGACGCGGTAATGGCCCATTGGGGTACGGCTTACACGGCGGGCAGCCCGCAGAAAGACGCCTACAACTGCGTCAGGGCGGCGCTGATGATGCGGCTGGCGTTGATCAACCTGAACAAAGACCGGGGGCCGGATAAACCGCCCATCAGCATTGGCTGCGGCATTAACACAGGGATTGTTACCGCCGGCCAGATCGGTTCCGATTTGCGCATGGAATATACGGTCATTGGCGATCCGGTAAACCTTGCTTCCCGGGCCGAAGCCCTGAATAAGCCGTTGGGCACAGACATATTGATCACCGAGGATACCTGGGCGTTGATAAAAGACCATATCATTGTTGAGGAAATGCCGCCGGTCGAAGTAAAAGGAAAAGAAAAACCGGTGCGATTATTTGCGGTGGTAAACATTACCGCTGTCACCGACAAGCCCCGGACCTTGTCCGAAGTGCGGCGGCTTCTGGGAATCAAGGCTCCCGATATGGCAAAAGTAAATATCAACTCCGAAGAAAAAAAATATAAAATTGGCGGATCACCATAACTATGGCAGCCAAGAGTAAATCATTCCGGCTTGCTGATTATCTGATAGTTGCACTCTGCCTTTCAGGAGCTGCGGGGTGCATTACTCTGTTTGTGCGTGATCTGTATAAAACGTATAATGTCGTGAATCGTCCGCCTGTCGGATCTGTTGTCGTAAAATTTAATACCGTTCAACGGCGGCTGGATGATCGGCTGGTGTACGACCGTCTGGTTAATCGATCCCCCGTATATGACGGAGATTTGATCCGTGTGGCAGACCGTTCCGGCGCAGAACTTGAAATAGACAACAACTATCTCGATCTCAAAGAAAATACCCTCATTCGGATACAAAGCAAAAAGGGCCCCGGCCCTCTCCAGATTAATGTTTTTCAGGGAAGCCTGAACATCAATTCCAGCGCGGAAGACGGCAATATCGTGTTGTACATTCTGGACAATCAGGTAGAAATCGGGCCGGGAACGGAACTGAACGCTGCTGTTGTCAATGGCGGCATGATGCTGCAGGTAAACAGCGGCGAAGCCGAATTGACAACCAGTCAGGGAGCGGGCGAAGCGGTAACTGCAGGCACCGTGATTACGCTGGACACCGCAGGCAGAAAACAGACCATTCCGGCGGTAGTGGTCACACACCCTCCGCTCAATATGCGTTACCTTATGAGCAGCCCGGAGCCATTGCACATTGGCTTTACCTGGAACCGATTTAATTTTGCACCAAACGATACGCTGAGTCTGGAGATCGCAAGCGACTGGAACTTTGATCAGATTGTGCACACAATCGAAGATGTCCATTCTTCCGCTCAGGCGGCTCTTGGCGCCGGGTTATGGTACTGGCGGCTGTCTCACCGGGAACTTATCCTCCATGCCGGACGACTCGCCATAATTGAATCCTCCGGCCCGGCATTGATCAGCCCGGCAGCGGATCAATTATTCCGTTACCATACCAAACCGCCGGAAATATTTTTTCAGTGGTCAAGCATTGCCGAAGTTTCACATTATATTCTGGAAGCCGGAAAAACACCGGATTTTGAAAATCCACTCATACAAAGAGAGATACAGGCAGCTTCTATCGTTATCCCCAATCTGGAATTGGGACGATGGTATTGGCGGGTACGGCCGGTTTTTCCCGCTCATTACGAAGGCAGCGCCGGTTTTTCGTCCGCCGCATCCTTTCGTATAGAACAAAGCGATACTATGGAAGCGCCGGCATTACGATCCCCGGCGCCGGATGCCATAATCAATACGGCCGAAAATCAGGGAAACCTTTTCTTTTCCTGGGAACGCTGCGACGAAGCGGCTGCCTACACATTTCGAATCGCTGCAGATAAAGATTTGCACAGGCCGCTATTTACCCGGGTTGAGCTGCAGAATTATTGTTATATACAACATGACGATCTGGAACTGGATCCGGGAGAGTACTACTACTGGGCTGTTTCCGTTACCAATGAATATGGAAACCAGTCGCTGTTTTCCGCTCCGCCCCGGCCTTTCAGAATTCCCGGAACGGATTTTGTACCAGCGCCCATTGACCTTGCCGAAAAATTCACAATGGAAGGATTCCCCGCCCCGCCGCCGCCCCCGGAGGCAGCAACTACCCCGGTGGCAGCAGTTACCCCAGTGGTAAGGCCGCCGCCGGTGCAAGTTCGGCCGCTTACGCTGGAATCTCCGGCAGCAGAAGCACAAATAGAAGGCCTTACCGCATTACGGCAGCAAACCGTATTCCGCTGGAACAGCAGCGAAACCGTCGGCCGATCACGGTTTGTCCTTTCCCGAAACGCCAATCCTTTGCAAGGGCGGCCTGCAGTAGAAATCCGCAACCCCGGCCGAACCGTTACGGTAGACCGTTTGGGCGAGGGAGTGTGGTACTGGACCGTGGAAGCGCAAACCCCCGAGGGCCGTTCCATCAGCGCCGCAAGACCCCGGCAATTGCGGGTGTTGCCCATCCCCCTATTGCCGGTACCGGAAAACCAGGTCCCCCCCACAGGATTCCAGATTGGGGGAGAAGAACTGCGCACACAAGAAAGTCTTGTTTTTAGATGGGCAGCGGTAGAAGGCGCCAATGCCTATATCTTTAGCTTCTTTCAGGAAACCGATCGCGGAAGACGGCGCATCGTCAGCACTAACCCGGAGAGCCGAACTAGTTGGACACTGGACGATTTTAGCATTTTGGATGAGGGAATGTTTGTCTGGCAGGTAGAAGCGGTGTACAGAGGCCGGAATGGCGCCATTGAGCAACGAGGCCGAACTGAAGAAAATATTTTTATCGTAGATATTCCGGAGCCCGGCCGCATAGAAACAGGAGAACCGGGGGTTTTGTATGGTTATTAAATTGACCATAATATTATTGCTGCTTCCGCTTCTTTCACTACAGGCCCAGAGCGGCAGATTCTTTCTTGACAATAGCGGACCAGAGCCTCGTTTTACGCAGCAATTAACCTGGAGCGGAGGCGGAAACGTTCTGTATTACGAAGTAGTAATCGAACGGGAAGAGCATGGGCAATTTTGGGAACATGAACGAAAATCAACCGAAAGTTCCTACATAAATGTCGAGTTAAAACCGGGAAGATACCGCTACCGCGTCATTCCGCATGATTTACTGGACCGGCCCCGAGAAGGTTCCGCATGGCGCATTTTTCAAGTGCTGACCGCGCAGAAACCTGAGCTCCATGATTTTTCCCCGGCTGTTTTTACCATGAACGAAGCGCCGTTGATTGTACACATTTCCGGAAAAAATCTGTACCCGGATGAATCGGGAATAGGCCTGCGCCTTTCCGGCAGCAGCGCTGTTTCCATTTTGCCCATGGCGCGCAATATTTCTTTTGACAATGCCCATATACTGCTTACTTTTGATCATGCCCAGCTGGCTCCAGGCACATATGATATATATGTAAAAAATCCTGGCGGGCTGGATACCAGCATGGGGAGCTTAACGATTAACCCTCCCGACCCTCCAAAGAAAACACTGTTTGTCAGAAACGAACTCCATTTCTGGAGTTTAGGCGTTTTCGCCGGAACCTCGTTCATTGACCCCTGGGCGATAGGCACCGTACGCGCAACGCTTGCGCCCCTGCCCTATTCATTTCTGGCGATTGGCCTTGACGTCGGCTTTATCAGCACCATTACCGATGCGCAATATTATTCCCTGTGCCCCTTTCTCTATTACGCCTATTTCAGGCCCATTACAACCAACAGCAGCTGGTATGCCGGCGCAGGAGCCAGTTATACACTATCCCGCTATACCTTTTCCGAAAATACATTTCCCGAGAATATTTTTGCCATTGACATTGTTCTGGGTGTTAATTTTTTCAATATGCTGGACATTTCCTACACTTTACGGACCAATTTTGACGGCGCAAGCAATAAAATAGCGATTGGCTACACCTACCGATTTTAAGGAAAAGTTGACAAAGCGCGTATTATACCGTATATTATTATTGAGGGTTTCATTATGAATAAGCTATGGGTTATCGCCTTTGTCATAATACTCACAACCTGTAAATTGGGAGCAGATTTAGACACAATAGAACAAAAATTGAAACCGGGCCCTGACGGCCTGACAACCATATCCTATAGCGGTCAACTGACCAACGATGCCTGGCTGAGTATCTTTGCGGACATAGCATCAGCCGGCAAGGATGTTGCGCTTGACCTTTCCAACTGCACCGTTCCCGGCGGAGTATTTAGTCCGCCGTCCCATGATGCCGCGGGTTTTATTGTATCCATTACCCTGCCCAATAACACAACCACTGTAAACCCCTCCTTTAGTACTTTTAACAAACTGCAAACAGTCAACGGCGCGAGTGTTACCAGCATTAGCGCCAACACCTTTACTGGCTGTACCGCTTTGACCGCAGTACACTTCCCGTTAGTAACAAGCATTGGCAACAGCGCCTTCGCTCAAACAGGACCCAACCCCCTGACCATTACTCTGGGTTATACCCCTCCCACAGCGGTGAATGGCATTTTCGGCACTGTCACTGCGCCCAAAACCGTTACCGTACAGATTCCTCCCGGAGCAACAGGCTACGATGCTTCCTGGAGAAACAACTTCCAGGGAGGAAACCAAAATATTATGTTGATTGTGGTGTATATTGGAGGCGGCTTGGTAGAAACACCGACCGTACACAGTGTCACCATTACCACCGAAAACAATATCACAATGATCGCACCGGGTACAACCCTGCAATGTACCGCAGTTGTTAACGCAACCGGCGGCGCTGCGACAACAGTTAACTGGTCGATTAATCCTCCCGTTAACGGCGTAAGTATTTCTACAAATGGTCTGTTGACCGTAAACACAATCGTAGCAGTCGAAACCATCATCATCGTTCAAGCAACACCCACCCAACCCGGATTTGCAGATAGAGCCGCAACAATACTCATTATGGTTACACCCGATCAGATACCGCAAATCACTATCAATATTCCCACCATAATAGGCGTAACACTACCAGTAACCGGCGCAATACCGGTAACAAGTATCATGGAAACCGATCAATACACCGGAACGGTGGTATGGAATCCGGCGGTAAGCGGCACTTTTGCCCCTACGACCGTATACACCGCAATCATAACGCTCACGGCAAAAGAGAGATTTACCTTCAATGGCGTCGCGGAAAATTTCTTTACGGTTGCAGGAACAATACCGACAATGCCGGCGACAAACCCTGCCAATTCCGGCATGGTCACCGCAAGGTTCCCACCAACGGCTCCTGAGATGGATGTTCCATTCGACACTGGAGTGATTTTGACCGTTACCGCAATGAATGCCGGCGTTAATTATACCATTATCCCTACAACTCCTGCCGCAAGTGCATACTATTTGCACTATATGGCAGGAAATCATTCTGCGAATGGCCTTATTGATTACGGAAACGATCAATTAGTTACGGTACTGGACGGTACTCTTGGTTCGTTAACAAACGACATGGAGTACAGTTTTGTAGTAATAGCCGAATTAGCTGGACGTCTTGATAGTGTGTCAGACGTTGTACACGCAACTCCTACTTTTGAACCGGCAGTAATCAACGTTACCGTTACCGCAGAAGACGACGCCGCAACGGTCGCGCCGGGCGAATCCCTGCAATTTTTCGCAACGGTTGACGCAATCGGCGGCGCTGCCACTACGGTTACTTGGTCGATTGCGAGTACCGGTCATAGTGCTGGTACTCGCATTGATCCGACCACCGGCCTTTTGACCGTTGCTCAGACTGAAGCCCAACCCGCCATCGCCGTTAGAGCAACATCCACCCAGCCCGGATTTGAGAGTGTATCCGGGACAATTGCGGTTACGGTAATGGCTATACCAGCAACTGCAACCATTACCTTTAATGCCAACGGAGCAGACGGCACAGCCCCACCCCCACTGACAGTGAATGTCGGTTCCAACATTATACTTCCCAACGGCGATGGGCTTTTCAGAAACGGTTACCATTTTGGGGGATGGAATACCGAGGCTGACGGCACAGGAGAAAATTATGCATTCGGATCTGAATATACTGTTACTGGTGATATTACCCTGTATGCAAAATGGGACGAGAGTATGGTGTGGATACCCGACGGTAGCTACACCAGAGGCAGCGAAGACAATGAGGATTTGTACGCAAGTCCTGCACATACGGTCACACTGACCCAAGGCTTTTACATGGGGAAATATCAAGTAACGCAGGAACAATATATGGCGGTGATGGGGAATAACCCCAGTCGTTTTTCGAGTAATCCTGCAGCCGGAGAAGTGCAGGGCAGGCGGCCGGTAGAACAGGTAAGCTGGTATGATGCGATAGTATTCTGTAACCGACTGAGCATTCTGGAAGGTCTGAGCCCTGCGTACCACATACCCGGTTATGGAAACAGTTACGATCCGGAGTTTTGGATAGCCAGCAATGGAGGAACCATACCAGGGAGCAGTAATGCAACATGGAACGCCGTCCAGATAGTCCCCGGCTCTACCGGTTACCGTTTACCAACCGAGGCGCAGTGGGAGTATGCCTGCCGCGCAGGTATTACTACTGCGTATAATACCGGGGATACGATAAGCGATGATACCGGATGGTATAATGCCAATAGCGACTGGCAAACCCATGAAGTAGGATTAAAGCCTGCCAATGCGTGGGGCCTATATGATATGCATGGAAATGTATGGGAGTGGTGTTGGGACTGGTATAGTAGTTACCAAAGTGATGCATGGTCGGACCCCACGGGGCCGCCCTCTGGCTTTGACCGCGTTATCCGCGGCGGGAGTTGGAACTACGACGAGCAGAACCTCCGTTCAGCCTTTCGGAGCAACTACATCCCGTACCTCCGGTACTTCGATCTCGGCTTTCGGCTGCTTCGCCCCTGAGTTTCTGTTCGCACAGAGAGGCTATAGGAACAATATCTACTCGCAGAATATCACACCAAGATCACAAAGATCACCAAGACACAAAGGAAGACAATAAAACGCATTATTTCTTAACCTTGGTGTCTTTGTGTACTTCGCGATCTTTGCGTGAAAAAATGCGAGTAAATCCCTTTTAATTTTTAATATACTTTCAAAGTCTTAAATATTTTTGAGATGTTTCTAAAATCATTATCGCATGGCCTTATAATCATAATTTTCCCTAAACTGAATATTTCCTCTTAATTCCTTGTTCCTTTTCCTATTGTCAACATATTCCTTCAAAACCACATTGGTTCTCATAATACACCTCTCAATACACACTTTAATACACAAAACAATATTTGTCAAGAGGTTTTACAAAAGAACCGTGAATTTACTCGCAGAATCTCACGCCAAGGCACGAAGACGAAGTTATGATAAAAACAAGCGGCTGCTGGTGTATACTGTAGGTGTTCGGAAAGAACAGCTGCCGGTTGTGACCTTTGCTGGGGCAGAAATTGACCCCGTCAAGACGATTAACAACCGGCAGCCGCATTTGCTTCCTGGGCGACAGATCCTTAAGACGAACTGTACCCCGAATAGACGCATGGTACAGTATACCGTAGTTCAGCCGAACAATCAAATCTTTTCAGGAGGTTCAATATGAACTTTATCGGTATTGATCTACATACCAACAAATTTACTTGTTGTTATCGGAATGAGCATTCACCAGTTGACAACCCCAAAAATGGTCGGGAGATTAAAACATTTAATCTGACTGAAGATGGGTTAACCGCGTTTTATCAAACGTTAACAAGCGACACTTATGTTCTGGTAGAAGCGACAATAACAACATTTTCCTTTGTCCGATTATTTAAAGATCGTGTAAAGGAAGTAATTGTCGCTAACACCTATGAGCTAAAACAAATTAGTCATGCTAGATGTAATACGGACAAAATAGATGCGGATATACTATGCCGTTTTTTAAAAGCGCAAATTATATCGGGGGAGCAATTTATTACTAATGTATTTGTACCTTCTAAGGAAATACAGGATTTACGGAGTTATTTTACTACCTACAGATTATTAAAAAAACAAAATGTCCAGTTAAAAAACCGTATACATCGCTATTAAAAGAGCAATTATATGGCTTTACCCAAGAAGAAATATTCAGCAAAAAAAGCAGAGGGCAAATCCGCGCGATTGGTCTTGGGAGTGCGATGAACCAACAGGTTTGTATGTTATTGGACAGGTTGGAACGAGATGAGGCAGATGTTGAAGAATTAGAAGAGCAAATTAAAATATACGCCCAACCTTTTATGGAACAAATAGAAATATTGCCAGTATGAAAAGGCTTAGCGTATTTATAGCGATTGCTATAATAGCTGATGTTATTGATGTTAGCAGGTTTAAGAACTCAAAAGCATTTATTTCATATTTACGATCCGCTCCAAGAGTATCAAATTCAAATACGTCCGAGCGTACTCGCGGAACAAACAAGAAAGGAAGAAAACTTGCTGCGACTTTGATTACTAATTCATTAGAACATGTTATGAATTCCAGTAACAAATTAAGGCGTTGGTATGACCGTTTGTGTGAGTATAAAAAACCAGGTCTTATACGGACAGGTTTGCGTCGGCGTGTTTTTGCGGAAATATTTCAGATGCTTAAGAAGAAAGAATATCCCTATGGAAGGGAACCGCTAAAACATGAACAAAAAATGAGCCAATACAGATCTTTTCTTAAAAAAAGAAAAAATCTTTTGGAAATAGCTTGACTTTTATCATAGACG
>WQXQ01000060.1 GCA_009784775.1 Treponema sp. | reverse complement strand
TCTTCAACCAACATCGCTTTTTCTTCTTTGCTATACCGCATTACTTCCTCCAAGTATTGTATTTCCTGGAAGTTTACTGCGCTTTTTCACAGGTCACTAGAAGTGCTTGTTTTGACGGATACGGACATACCAGAGATTCGCTGTGTTACTTCATACCTGAAATGGAACTGCTCATCCTTAATGAGACGCCGGGTGTTTTAATGCCGGATGGAACGATGTATCCCTGTTATCTGACAAGTTATAGTGATACGATACAATCCATTGAAAAATGCCGCCAGATGCCTTATAGGTTTTTATCACTGCCGCACCGGGGCATCGCCGGAGAAGAAGAGGCAGACGGATATTTTGACAAAGCCTTAACCATCAATGCTGATTGCCGTGATTTTATTCTTGGCATGATGAAAAAAAATTACAGTGAAGATACAATGCTGGACCTGTTCTATCAAAAATACGGCAGCGAAGTTCTGCTCACATACCAGCCAAAGGAAGCCTTTATCGCCAACGCCCGCGCCACTATCGCCTGCACTCTGCGGCAGCAGTGAGAGGCAGTTATATTTTATTATCAATAACTTTTGAGATTAGGATTTCCTCAATATTTCTTCTTGCATCCAAAATAAATAAAATATAAGCAAATTTATTATCCTCTGATATTTTGTAATATATTTTCCAGGGATTAATGGTTATTTCATACACATCATATATCCCAATATCCTTTAATTCCTGACATTGTTTTGTTTTGACTTTTTCATTTTCTAAATTATCTATTTTACTTAATATTTTTTTATATATATTATTTGCGATATTTTCTCCAAAATTATCATTGTAATATTCAAGAATACTATTAAACGAATCTACGCCATCAGGAGTCCATTCAATATTGCGCATTATTTATTACCGCTCAATGTTTTTTCAAATATTTTTTTTGCATTTTCGTGAGTTATTGTTTTTCCATTTTTAATATCATTCTCTCCAAAGCTTAATAGTTTTGCTAAATTTATTGCATTTATCGTTTTTTGGTAACTGTTTATATCTATAATTACTGCTTTTGCTTCGCCATTTTGGGTTATAACAACAGGGGATTTAGAATCTTCCACATATTTTACAACTTCTGTTGTATGCGCCTTTACGTAAGAAATTGACTTTAAATTTTGGGCCAAATTTACCATAAAAACTCCTATTCATATAGACTACCTGAAAAGCATACCATAATGTTTCTATACGGTCAATACTTTGTACCAAATATTGTACCTTACTAATACAGGTATCTTACCGGAAATTGAGCCATTGGGATGATTTGATCCGGCTCTTTGCCGGTAAAACCTATATCCATTATTTTACAAACGATCTGAGTTCTCTATTCACTGTCCTTGCACTCTTCTCATTTCTCATTCCTCATTTCTCATTCCCCTCGCGCCCTACTCCGCGGCGAATTCACCGGCAAGCGATGATATTGTCGCTTTGGCATCGCCGTAGATCATGAGCGTATTGGGCATGGAGAATAAGTCGTTTTCTATGCCTGAAAAGCCTCTGCCTTTTCCGCGTTTGAGGACAAACACCGTTCTTGCCTGATATGCCTTTATAATAGGCATCCCGTATATGGGAGAAGCACTGTCTGTCTCCGCGGCGGGATTAACAACGTCGTTCGCGCCAATGACAATCGCGACATCCTGGGTCGGCATAACCGGGTTCATATCATCCATGGTTTTCAGCTGTTCATAAGGAATGTCGGCTTCTGCAAGCAAAACGTTCATGTGTCCGGGCATACGTCCCGCAACAGGGTGAATTGCATAATTCACTTCGGCTCCGTTTGCTTCCAGCTTTCCCGCCAGTTCCTTGACAACATGCTGTGCCTGAGCGACAGCCATGCCATAACCGGGTATAAATACCACTGACCGGGCGGATTCCAAAATCGCATAAGCATCTTCGACAGAAATTGCCTTAGGCTCTGCCTGCGGACCTTTCTTTGAAACGGAGTCGCTTGCGCCAAATCCGCTGAACAGCAAATTGCTGATGGAACGGTTCATTGCCTTGCACATTATCAGAGTGAGAATAACGCCCGAAGCTCCAACAAGACAGCCGTTTACAATAAGCGCTGTATTATCAAGGAGGAAACCTGCCGCAGCAACAGCGAGTCCTGTAAAGCTGTTTAAAAGCGAAATCACTACAGGCATATCGCCGCCGCCAATCGGCAGTACAAACGTGACACCGAATATAAGGGAGAGTCCCGCCAATCCCAGAACGACAATAAATTTTACCTGCGGATCAAGTCCGGGGATCACATACAATACAACAGCGGTCAAGATCGCCAGTAATATGATCAGATTTAAAAAATTTTGCCCTTTGAATACAATGGCACGCCCAGGAATCCTTTCCGAAAGTTTACCCCAGGCAAGCATTGAACCTGAAAAACAAAGCGCGCCAATAAAGATTGTTACACCTGTTGCAACTGCTGCAACAGGTTCTGCATCAATCGGCCGTAAATTATTAAACTGCGAAAACGCAACCAGCGCAGATGCAAGCCCGCCAAATCCATTGTACAGTGCAACAAGTTCCGGCATTCCGGTCATTTTTACTTTTTTTGACCATATCGCGCCGATTACCGCGCCGATTGCAAGGGCTGCAAAGCTCCAAAGAAAACCAGTTGCCATAAAGTCCAGATTCCAGTTAAGAGCAACTTCGTTTTCAAAAAATACAGCAATAATCGCTATCACCATACCAATGATCGATATATAGGTACCTTTTCGCGCAGTCGATGGCTTATTAAGGTTTTTTATACCTATTATGAATGTAAGACAAGCAACAATATATGCAAGGTTGATAAATACAGGATTAACAATCATTGGTTTACTTCTCCTTTTTACGGAACATGCCAAGCATGCGGTCTGTTACCATGTATCCGCCAACAATATTGATGGTGGCAAGCACAATGGCTATAAAAGAAAGAATCATGCTCAGCGTTCCTGTGGCGCTCGTAGAGCACACAACAAGCCCGCCCAGAACGGTTAAGCCGGATATGGCGTTAGTTGCCGACATCAACGGCGTATGCAGTTGTGACGGAACCTTTGATATCAGTTCTTTGCCAAGAAACGCGGCAATGACAAAAATAAAAACAAGCAGTATCGTATTCATACCAGACCTCGCTATTCAATAAAACTTTTGTGGACGATTTTTTTGTCCGAAGTGATAAGACATCCCTTCATGATTTCGTCTTCTGTATCAAGCCGGAACGATTTTTGTTCCGCATTCCAAAAATGTTCAAGGAACGCGAATATATTGCCAGAGAACATATTCGACGCATCTTTCGGAATAAAGCGTTCCAGACTGTCGCCGCCGATAATCCGCACGCCGTTATCCAGCAGCACTTCCTTTTCGGGATCCGAGCCTTCCACATTGCCGCCGGTTTTAACCGCCATATCAATGATGATCGAGCCGGGCTTCATTTGCGCAACCATTTCTTTGGTGAGCAGAATCGGCGCCTTGCGTCCAAAAACTTTTGCGGTGGTAATTACCACATCCGACTGGGCGCAGACCTTAGCCTGCCCTTTCCGCTGCAGTTCGATCTGTTCGGCAGTAAGCTCTTTGGCATAACCCTGTTCGGTCTGCCCCATCTCGCCCAGGTCGATTTTCACGAATTTTGCGCCCAGGGATTTAACCTGCTCTTCCACCACCGGGCGCGTATCAAACGCTTCCACACGCGCGCCCAGCCTTTTTGCCGTGGCTATCGCCTGCAAGCCGGCAACCCCAACGCCAATAATAAAAACCCTGGCAGGCGATATAGTCCCTGAGGGAGTCATCATCATGGGGAAAATTTTGGGCAGCTTTGCAGCCGCCAATACCACTGCGTAATAACCGGCAAGCGACGCCTGCGAGCTGAGTATATCCATTTTCTGCGCCAACGTTGTCCGGGGAACCATTTCAAGACTGATGAGCTTGATGCCCGCTTCGGCATATTCCTTTATCGCCGGCTTTTGGTTAAAAACATCGAAAGAGCTGATATGCAGCGCATTCTCGCGAATACCGCTGATGGTGTCAGGCTTATTGATTCTGACAATGATATCACAGAACTTATAACCCTCATCAAGCGTCCCAAGGATTTTGGCCCCCGCCGCCGAATAATCGTCGTCGGTATAGCCCACTTTGAGACCGGCGCCGCTTTGTACCGCGATCTCGTACCCCATTGCTACCAATGCTTTTATGTCAGGAGGAACCAGCGCAGTGCGGGTTTCTTCCCGGGCTGTTTCCTTACATAAGAAGACTTTATTCATAGTCCTACTCCATTTAATGCTTCGTTGTAAAAACTGTATAATATCAAGGAATTTTAGTCAAGCATACATTCATTCGTCATATCCCAGAGTTTCAAAAACGGATCGATTTCTACGCGAAGACGTTTGAGAAATGAAATGTCGCTTGTGGATGGGCGGCGATCCGATGCAGCATAGTCGGGGAAATGCGCCCACAGATAATCACATTCGCCAATAAGGGTTTCAAGCGCGGCATAATCCATCGGCGCTTCACCCACCAACATACTCCGCAGCAACCTTAAGCGATCCTGCTCGCCCTTAATAAATTCCTGTAATGCTTCTTGTTTATTATTTAACCACGAACCACACGAACCTTCATCCCTTTCCCTTTGTTCGTGGTGGTTCGTGTGGTTCGTGGTAGAATCTAAAGATAATATGTTACACGATTCTTCCGGGGAAAGGGTTTTGAGGCCCAGGGGAAGGCCGCTGTCGGCAATGGCAAACAACTGCGTGTCGGCGGCAAATTCCCGTTCAAACAGATCGCGGTAATTGCGCAGGGCAGGACTGGAAAAAACCTTGCCGCCGGTTTTTGACACCGCGCTTAAAGCCGCCCTGCCAAAAACCGTTTCCGGATTCAAAAGGCTCGTAAAACGATTTTGCCGGCGCAGTCTGGCTTTATGGCCAGGCGTTGAACGGGCATAATATGAATCAAGCGTAAACGAAAAATCCAAACCTGCAGTTATGATTGGCCCCTGACTCAATAGGCGGGCAATGGCAACGGCGCTTAAACCCACCGAGCCAAGCGGGGGTAAAGCTGCGGGAAGCAGACCGGCAGCCGCAAGCCGGTCAAAAATAGCAAGGTCTGTCCAGGGAGTAAAAAACAGGGAAAGGCCGCCCGAAAAAATGCCGGCCGACCGGGGCAGCGCGGAAAGATCCATGGCAACCGGAACATTCCAGCCGGATAAACCGGTAAAGTCCTCCAGATTCCAGTGCTGGCTTTCCAGAATAACCGCAAGGTCGGGCGTTATGCCCCGTTCCCGCAAAGCCGGAAGGCAGGTATCAACGCAGATGATACGGAATGGCCGGGGCTCAGCCAGAGGCATAATAATAAGCGCCGCATCCAGCGCAGGCCCTGCCCCCAAAACCAAAACCGGATCATTACCAAAGGAAAGCTGCGCAATTGAAGGGCAGCGGGGAACAAGAGCCAGATTCCGTACGGCATTGCGAATATAGCGGCGCCCCAGTTTTGTCAAAGTTAAGGCGTTGCCCCAGTCAAGGGCAATCTCCTGCCGCAGCGCTTCGGTTACCGTGTCGTATAACGCAGGGAATAATTGCCAGCCCCCGTTCAAACGAACCATCTGCACCCGGCGAAAAGTACGCGGCCCCCATTCCTGCCGCAGCAGCGTACAAAGGGCTTCAGCTTCACAATGGTTTGTTATACGCAACTGAGGATTGTTTTGTAATGCAGTATCAAAATGTTTTTGTGAAAGGGCGAACAATTCCGGATCGGCTTCAATACATAACAGAACGGAGTGGGGAAAACAGGCAATGCGATTGAGTAAACATTCAAGCCCGTACCCGTACAGGGGAGAGGGACATACATACAGGGTTCTGTCCATGACCGGAACCGCTTCCGCCGCGCGGTTTGCCCTTCCGGCAGGGTCAATGCCGGAAAGGAGCGTCTTTCCATTCCAGGAGAATCCCCCGTTCATCAGTTCATGAAGTAACGCATATATACATCAATGAATTTATCTTCCATTTTGGGGCTGTTCAGGAAATGCTGCTGCAATGATTGTCCTGCCTGAGAATCCAGCCAGTTGGCATTAACATTCGAGGCAATACCCTCCAGAACCGATTCTTCGGATTCCGTTTCTTCGGTGGGGAACAGCACCAGCACATTACTGCCCTGCACTACAGGCTGTGAAGGAGTATCAACCGGTGTCGCAAAGGCAGCCTTCCAGAAATTTTCATCGGATGCAGCGCCGCCAAGTTCGGTAACCGCCTGTGACGCAAGAGTGGGAAAGAGATCTACATTGCCGTAGTTAAGCGCAACGGGACCAAAAGTGCGGCTTTCCACCGGCACTTGCATCGCCTCCTGCCGGGACAAAGCTGCTTCAAAGCCAAGTTCATTGACCAGCGCTATAAAGCTGTCTGCCTGCGCTATTGCCCAATCTTCCATACGTCCCCGTTCAAAATTACGCACATAAGAACGAACTCTGTCCAGCGCCATAAAATCGGAAAGATCCGCTTCCTGCACATCTTCCTCGGCGCGGAAAAAAGCCCAGCCGGAACCGGTTTACATTACCGCGCTGTATTCACCCTTTGCAAGAGCAGTGACCGTTTCACGAACGGTATCTTCGGGAATATCAAAATGCAATTCATGAACCGTTCTTGGCCCCATATCCCCGCCCCTGTCCGCATAATTATCTTTTGAATGGGCTCTGGCGGCATCTTCAAAGGTTATTTCTCCTTCCTTAATTAACGCAAGTACCCGCTGCGCTTCCCGTTCGCTGGAACTAACCGTGATCATTGAAAGATGCACCGATCGGAACAGACCGGAATTTTCTTCGGCGTATGCCGTATATTCCGTGTCAGGATAGGCATCCACCGAAAAAACCGCCATTGCAAAGTTTCGCTGCAGGAATGCCATTCTGCTGATAAATTCCGCCTCCGCAGCCGGCTTGAGCAGCCCCATTACATCGGAATTAAAAATATCTTTGGTGATATCATCCTGCACCTGCCGCCACAGGGACAGCCGGTAGTTATCATCCATCTGCCGGTACAGGGTAAGGGAGAAGCGGCCATTTTCCTGAAAATGGGGCAGCTTGGCTACCTCGCGATCAACTGTTTTTGCCGGCGTGGTATAGCCGGATTTTTTCATTTCATGGAGCATGGCCGTATGGATAGCGGCTGCCTCAAAAGCTTCGCGCCATATCTGGTATCCCATAAAAGAAATATCCTGGTTCATGGTATTCTGCCGCCAGCGAACAATCATATCGTAGTACTGGGCAAAAAAGTTTCCCGGCACATAGCCAATGGGAACCTTGTCGTAGTACCCAAAAGTCAGGTCACCGCCGCCGGCGCCAAAACCGCCGCCGGAAAGAAGGTCGCCGCCTACAAAGGTAACGACTACCAAAATCAATATTGCAAAACTCCCTATAACCACAAAGGGACTGGCCTTAAAACGGCGCATCATTTCTGAGTCATTTTTTTCCGATGTTTTTTTCTCTTTAGCCATACAACCTTACCTCTCCATATAAATGTAAAATTCACGGTAATTCAGCGTACCATTTTGCCAATGGTTTGGTCTAGGGGGAATATAAGAAATTCTACCGCTATGTCAAACGCGGGGTCTCCTTGCCAGGGCTCGTTTGAAGGCTTCCATGTCGGCTTCGGTACCGGGGCCGCCGGGCTGCAGTTCTTCCCGGCTAATATCAAGCGAAAAAGAGCGGCGGGCAATATGTTCCGGATAATGGGCATCGGACGAGATAATGAGGGGGTAGCCCAACGTGTCCAAAGGCTTTTCATTCAGAATCGGCGGAATACGCACACATTCTATCGCCGCCCAGGGGCCGTTTTCGACCACCCCCAATTGGCTGGTCATGGAAAACGCAGGACGCTCAACATGGGCAGGAATGACAATCCCGCCGTATTCGGCTACCTTTGCCCCAATATCTTCTATTGATAAATCAATGGGGTTCACCAGATAGTATGCAAGTTCCCCTTCGATATGGTCATCTTCGTCAACATACACCTGATCCCCGGTTTTTTCGCTATTGTTGAGAAATGGAGTCAAAATTGAATAGGCATATTCGCCAAAGGCAAGGCTTGCCTCCAGGCTGGTAAACAGGCAAAGGGCATGAATTTCCTCGCTGGTGGTTGCCTCCATGCCAAAGACGGGAATTATCCCATAGCGGGGGCACAGTTTCGCAAAGGCGGGACAGTTCAGGCTTGTATTATGATCGGTTAAGGCCATGATATGCAGGCCTCTGGCAACGGCTATTTCCAGCATGATACGAGGCGACAATTCCAGCGAGCCGCAGGGGGAGAGGCAGGAATGGTTATGCAGATCGGTCAATAATGCCATGATGCCTTTGTATTACTGTCGTAGTGTACTACTATCGTAGTATAAAGAATTTATGGATTTTTTGCCAGATACCACACTCCGTCCCCTTGAAACAGGCCTGAAAAAATTATATGATAGTACAATATATGGAAAATATTTTCAAAAACAACTCAAGAGAATCTTTTAACTGGAAACACCTGGGAGATATCAAACTTGGCCGCGGTAATTTAGGCGATGAAATGCCTGTTATTGTGTATAGGCTTATGCAGTATACCCTGCTTGATGTGTTACACAAAGAACATGGACTTGAAAAAGCGAATGAGTTTTTCCGCGCAGCCGGGTATTTGGCCGGAGTCGAGCTTTCAAAAAACATATTGAATCTTGACCTGGATTTTGACAGCTTTATCTCTCATCTTCAGGAAACCTTAAAAACATTGAAAATCGGCATCCTCCGCATGGAAGCGACAGACGCGGAAACAGGGGAAATAGTCCTTACAGTCGGAGAAGATTTGGATTGCAGCGGCTTGCCCGTCACCAATGAAAACCTCTGTGTGTATGACGAAGGGTTCTTATCGGGAATCCTTGAGGTATATACAGGTAAAAAGTATAAGGTCCAGGAGGTTGATTGCTGGGCCAGCGGCGACCGCGTTTGCCGTTTCAAAGGCTCCCCCATGTAATGTTTCAGCGTCAAGACGGGGGTGATTTTTGAGTAAGACATCTGAATTATTGTTTGATTATCTTAAAAATGTTTTTTATGGCAATAAAGACGCGGAACTTAACCTTGAAGCATTAGATGAAGATTTTACCGACGTTGGCAAGGCGCTGGTCTATTTTACCCACTGTTATTCTGAATGCAGGACATTTGCAAGCACGCTTGCCGCCGGAAATCTGGAAGCGGCGATTCCCAGTGAAAAAAACGAGATGGCGGCTTCGCTAAAATCACTCCATGCAGGTTTGAAGCATCTCACATGGCAAGCGCAGCAGGTCGCAAAGGGCGACTACTCCCAGCGCGTTGATTTTATGGGCGCGTTTTCGGACGCATTTAACACAATGATTGAACAGCTTTCAGAGCGCCATCATAAACTTGAAGAATTGGTACACATTAAAACAAGGACCGTTGTCGAACTGCAAAACGCCGTCTTAAAAACGATGGCGGAACTGGTGGAATCCCGCGATTATGTCACCGGCGGTCACATAGAAAGGACTCAAAGTTATTTGCAGATTCTTATTGACGCGCTGCAAAGTACCGGCCTGTACGCTGATGCAATTACGGATTGGAATTTTGAGCATGTGTTACAGTCGGCTCAGCTGCATGACGTTGGCAAAGTCGCCATTGATGACGCGATCCTCCGAAAACCCGGGGATCTTACGCAAGAAGAACATGAGAAAATCAAGACTCATACGATCTTTGGCGAAGAAATAATCGAGCGAATCAAGTTAAGCACATCTGAACATTCTTTTCTGGAGCATGCAAGAATATTTGCTTCTACGCACCATGAAAAATGGAATGGAAGCGGGTACCCGAAAGGCCTGAAAGACATGGAAATCCCCCTGCAGGGCAGACTGATGGCCATTGCCGATGTATACGATGCGCTGGTTTCTGTGCGGCCTTATAAAAAAGCGTTTAGTCATATAGAGGCGGTGGCTATCATTACCAAAGACAGCGGAAGCCATTTTGACCCCGCATTGGTTACCATCTTTTTAAGTGTTGCCGATAAGTTTCACGAAGTTGCCGTCAGATACACAACGCATGATTCAGCGCTTAGGTAATTGCGTCAATTGCAGGAGTCCAGGAAAGCCCCTGAGCTTCGGCGACACCTTCATAAGTAATACGGCCCTTGTACACATTGAGACCTTCCAAAAGACCCGGGTCATGTTTCAGAGCAGCTTCAGGCCCCAGCTTTGCAATCAAAAGACCGTAGCCCAACGTAGCATTACCCAAGGCATTTGTCGAAGTGTATGACACCGCGCCGGGCATATTACCGACACAGTAATTAACGACACCGTCTTTCGTAAAAACCGGATTATCGTGATAGGTTTGATGGCTTGCCTCACTGCACCCGCCCTGATCAATGGCAACATCCACAATAACCGAACCCTTTTTCATGGTGGGTAAATGTTTATTGCGAATGAGCTTTGGGGCTGCAGAACCGGGAACCAGTACCGCGCCGACGACCAAATCCGCCTTGGGCAGGAGATCATCGATATTTTCCGGCGTTGAATAAAGCGTGGTGATCTGGCTGCCATAGATGTCTTCCAGGTATTCGAGTCTGTCATTGTCAATATCTACAACAGTAACATGGGCGCCCATCCCTACCGCAATTTTTACCGCGCTTGAACCGACAGCCCCTGCGCCCAATACCACGATTTCCGCATGGGGAACCCCCGGCACACCCGAAAGCAGCACTCCCCTGCCGCCCCATGGTTTTTCAAGGTATTTTGCGCCCACCTGTATTGCCAGACGGCCTGCGATCTGGCTCATGGGTTTGAGACAGGGAAGCTGTCCCTTCCGGTCGCGGATGGTTTCGTAGGCGATTGCAATGCACTTGGACTTAATCAGCGCATCAATTTGGGGCCGATCCGGGGCAAGGTGCAGATAGGTATACAAAATCTGATTTTCACGGATAAGGCCGTATTCACTTGCAAGGGGCTCTTTGACCTTTACAATCATTTCAGCCTCTGCCCATACGTCTTTTGCAGCCGCCAGGATTTTTGCTCCTGCAGTGACATATTGTTCATCGGTATAGCCGCAGCCTTCTCCGGCGCCTTTTTCCACAAAGACGGTGTGCCCTGCATTTTTGTAAGCTCCCGCAGCATTGGGCGTAAGGCCTACTCGATACTCATGGTTTTTTATTTCTTTTACGGTTCCTATTTTCATGTTTTCCTCTTAAGAAAATCATACGGAAAAGAGGGAAAAAATTCAAGGGGTATTAACTCGCTAAAACCGGCACAGGGAGGGCGAGCCGGGGGCAGCGGGGGTGCCAAAACAGATGGGGGAATCCGACGCCGCAGCCACGGCACGGCTTTTTGTCTTATAACTAATCATGAGGTAATTTCATAATTCAAAGTATTCTCATGTTTGCGGTACCGTGCCGCTATTACTGTACTCTTAGTTTTTGATTTCACTCGCTCGTCTGCTTTGTCGGGGACGCCCATAATATTTTGGCACCCCCGCTGCCCCCGGCTCGCCTTCCCTGTGCCGCCATCATTGGCAAATGCGGGGCAAGTGGAGCTATTGCTTGAAACTGTATGCCAAGAGAGCCGTTTTTCAATTATCATTTGTACACATCAAGGAGTCACAATAGTGTTTGTGTATTTTATTGCAAGAGCATTTGCTTTATAATCTATTCTCCTGACAACAATTTGCATTTTTTGCTCTGTATCAACAATAACTCTTTGACCATAATAAAAGGATTCTGCGATGGTGGTTTGAACTATTCTTGTTTCATCAGAAACAGTAATATGTTGTATTTCATCTATTCTTAAATTAATTATATCATCTGCACCTAATTTTTGCGCCTCTCTCATTAACATATCAAGTGTTATTTTTGATCCTTCAATAATATGACCGTTAGAATCAATTGTAGCAGATGATTCAACAAATATTAACCCTAATGTTATAAAATCTTTTGTTGTTACAATACTTGTAGCAAAATCAACCTGTTTTATTTCTCCATCTGTAAACATCTCAATGAAATTATTTGATGTATCTGATGAGTAACCTGCGGGAGGAGAATAAGCACAATTGACAAATAAAAAGCAAATCATTAGCACAGCAACAAAAAATCCAAGTCTTTTTACCAAGTAAAACATAAAAACGCTCCTTTTACCAAACTGTATACTTTTTCATACACTTGATAAATTCGTAATATATAACTCAAAGGCATAATAACATACAAAATATATTTATGTCAATAAGACATTTGTAAATTTTTGTCTTTTTATGTCTATTAGACTGTAACAATGACCTTACAACAGATTTTTATTGCTAATCTCAAAAAGTTCCGAAAAATGCGCGGGATATCTCAAATGACCCTTGCCGAGCTGTGTGACATGGGCGGCAACTACATCGGCCAGATCGAGATGGGGCGGCGGATACCTTCTTTTGATAAAATTGAGAAAATAGCAGCGGCGCTGGAAATTGCTTCGCATGAACTGTTTGTCTGTGAAACGGGGGAACGGCAAAAGGTGCAAAAACCAAAGACGAACGAATACCTCAAAAAAATGCCCGCCAATGTAAAAAAAGAACTCATATCCCGCCTAACCGCCATTATAAGAAAAGATATTGACGATTCCCTTGACCCACAGAATTATTGACCCACCAGCATACTGACAAAATACGGAACCTGCAAAATAATATGCGATTTATTGACATTTTAACTGGACACGATGTATATTAAATATAAGAGGTAATGTATGTTAAGACAAGTTATGATACCAAGCAAAGAAAGCTCAACATTTTCAATCCCTGCTGAATATTATGGGAAAGAAGTGGAGATATTGGTCTTTCCGTCCAATAAAACAAATAAAAACATAGACGACATACATAAAATTTTTGATAAACACCTGTTTTCTTTTGCCAATTACAAATTCGATCGGGACGAAGCAAACGATTATGAGTAAGATCGCGTTAGACAGCAATATTTTAATTTATTGTCATAGCTTGGAATGTGAAGACAAGAAACTCATTGCAAGAGCTTTATTCAATGAAAATCCGGTTGTTTCATCACAAGTAATATCTGAATACCTCAATGTGATGAGAAAAAAATTTCAAATGGAAAAAGACGAACTAATGCAATTATGTTCTTCGTGGTTGGAAAAATGCACGGTACAACCTGTTGTTTTATCCACGGTAAAACTTGCACAAAGTTTAATCAAAAAATATGATCTTCAAGTTTTTGACGGAATGGTGGTTGCTGCCGCACTTGAAGCAGATTGCGATATTATCTATTCCGAAGATATGCATAATGGTCTGGTTATTGAAAATACGCTTAAAATAGTAAATCCTTTTGTTTGAATTGAGTACAATCTCTAAACGCGCCCCACAAAATACCAAAATAATCCCAACGCGGTGAATACCGAATAAGGCCGGTAAGGGGAGCGCAAGCCGGGGGCAGCCGGGGTGCCAAAATATTATGGGTGTCCCTGACAAAGCAGACCAGCGAGTGAAATTGAAAACTTAGAGTACAGAAAATGCGGCACGGTACCGCAAACATGATAACACTCTGCATTATGAAATTACCTCACGATTAATTGCAAGACAAAAACCGTGCCGGGGCTGCGGCGTCAGATTCCCCCATCTATTTTGGCACCCCGGCTGCCCCCGGCTTGCGCTCCCCTTACCGGATTTCTGCAAAACGGTTTTATTCATTGACAATTGCATTGTACTGCTCTACACTGTTCTCAGGAGAAGCCCAATGTCTGATGCAATGAGAATCGATGAATTAGACGAAAAACGCCGCTATACCTATGCCGACTATCTGGAATGGGAAGGCCCGGAACGATTTCAGCTCATTAATGGAGAAGTCTTTCAAATGGCCTCCCCATCGGTGGCGCACCAGGCGCTTTTAATGGGATTATCATCAAGTTTTGATACCTGGCTGCAGGGTAAATCTTGCAGAGCGTTTGCCGCCCCGCTGGATGTACGCCTGTTTCCCAAGAAGGATAAATCCGACAATACGGTGGTGCAGCCCGATTTGCTGGTAGTGTGTGACAGCAGCAAACTTGACAAAGGATCGGTAAACGGTCCGCCGGATTTGGTTATTGAAATTGTGTCTCCATCAAATTCACACAATGAATTGTTTTTGAAATTTAATTATTACCTGGAAGCCGGAGTACGGGAGTACTGGGTCGTTGATCCTGAAATGAAAAGAGTGACAACCCACATTTATGAAAACGGCCGTTACATCAGTACCGCCTATAAAGACAATGATAGTATTCCTGTTACCGTTTTATCCGGACTCACCATTTCTCTTGAATCATTATGGACGAGGTTACCATGAATACGACAACTATTGCCTGTATTGGCAGCGGAAACATGGGCTTTGCCCTGATGAAGAGCGTAAGTAAAGCAAACATTGGGTTTGCCGATGCGGATCGCGAAAAGGCGCAGGCGGCAGCGGCGGCGATGGGGGCAGCGGTTTTTGGCTCCAATGCCGAGGCGGCGGAAAAGAGCGATTATATTGTGCTGGCGGTTAAGCCGCAGGTGCTGGCGGGAGTGCTGGAAGAAATTGCCCCGGTTGTGCGGCGGCGAATAGAAGCGGGCAATGCGCCGGTGCTGGTATCCATGGCGGCAGGCTGGTCAATTGGCACAATTCAGGCCGCCATTGGGGCAAACGCGCCGGCGGCGAACGTGCCGGTGGCACGCATAATGCCCAACACCCCAGCCCTCATAACAAAAGGATTAATTGCCCTTGCCGCCTCGCCGGAACTCAGTGCAGAAAAAGCCACAGCGCTGGAAAAAATGCTCGCAGGAGCCGGCATTGTTGACCGTGTCGAGGAAAAATACCTTGATGCGGTTACCGGCCTTTCCGGCTCCGGCCCGGCATTCGTCTACCTGTTCATCGAAGCCCTTGCCGACGGCGGAGTCCTTGCCGGCCTGCCCCGCGATAAAGCCTTACGGTATGCAGCCCAAACCGTATTTGGCTCGGCGGCGATGGTGCTGGAAACCGGCAAACACCCCGGCGAACTTAAAGACATGGTCTGTTCCCCCGGCGGCACCACCATTGCCGGCATCGCCGCCCTCGAATCCGGCGGTTTCAGATCAACAGTAATCGACGCAGTAGAAGCCGCCTGGAAAAGAGCTAGGGAATTGGGGACTAGGGATTAGGGACTGGGGACTGGGGATTGTTGTTCGTTGTCTGTATGTGTTGGTAACCAGCTATGTTTTGTAACAACTATCCCTAGTCCCCGATCCCTAGTCCCTAGTCCCTTCCCTAATTACGTTTCTCTTGATTTTCCCGCTGATGGTTTTGGGTAGCTCGGATACAAACTCTACAATGCGGGGGTACTTGTAGGGAGCGGTCACGTGTTTGACGTGGTTTTGCAGTTCGCGAATTAATTCCTCTGAGGGGGAAAAACCCCGCGCCAGTACCACCGTTGCTTTGACCACCTGACCGCGCATGGGATCGGGGGCGGCAGTAACGGCACATTCCAAAACAGCCGGATGTTCCATTAAAGCGCTTTCAACTTCAAAGGGGCCAATGCGGTAGCCGGAACATGTTATCACATCGTCATTTCAGCCGACAAACCACAGGTAGCCCTCACCGTCACGCCAGGCCATGTCTCCAGTCCGGTAGGTTCCCCCGTACCAAACTTTTCCGGTAACCTCTTCGTCTTTCCAATAACCGCGGAACACGCCGGGAGATTCCGACAAGCCGATTACTGGCACATGTAATGTGCCAGGCACATTACATGTGCCAGGCGTATCCTGCGCCAGCTCGTAC
>WQXQ01000059.1 GCA_009784775.1 Treponema sp. | reverse complement strand
TGGGAAATAATGGATGAAACGATAGCGGAAATACAACCAGGCGGAAATAAATGCCTTATATTCCCGCGGGCGCCCGGACAAACAGAACTTATTGTGGAAGACGCGCAATTCAGGCGAAACATACTGATAGTGGTATGCGCAAGTGAATATGAACTTGAAAATGTGTACGCAATGAATCTGGACAACCGGCATTATAAAATCAGGAAAAACGAAACCATCATTATCAATCCGTATTATGCGGTTAAAAAACCATATGCCCGGGCAATATGTAACCCGGTATATAACAACAATGTCATCGATCTCGCTGCCGCTGATGGAAAGTCTGAAATCAGGGGAAAGAATGAAGGAATAGAACAACTTATTATACGGAATAGTCAATGTATTAATGAAATACGGATAACCATTGAAGTATCGGATGAAGCTGCGGGCAATGTTATATCCAACACCAATTTGGTATATATGAGTACAAAAAATAATGTGATGATACTCGAACCAAATGAGCAAAACATTCCAGTAAATATTGCGGTTATCGGAGAATATCAGGGTGATGAAAGTCATTTTATATGGAACAAGGACAATAACAACATAACCATAACGGCATTTGGAACATATGCGCTTTTGAATGCGCGGGCAGCGCGCGGCGAAACAACCATTACCGTTACCAATGCATATTGCCAGAATATATTAACAATTAAAATAATTGTTGGCGAAAAGCATACATTTGAAAACACCATTGAACCGTATATTTTCACTGAAAAATCGGTATATAGCATTGACATTACCGACTCTGGCATCGTTATTGATTACGAGATACGCAATCTTCCTTCTGCAGATTACAGCAAAGTTGAGTGTAAATGGTTCGGAACCGCGGTTAATTGCAGAGTAAGCGGCAGAAAAATTGTAATAAATCCGGTAATGCAGGGAAGCAGTGAGATTTCGATCGAACATCCCGATGTAATGTACAACGGTAAAATATATGTGGTGGTAAACGGCAGCAAGGGAAATTCTGCCGTGTATTTAACAACCGCGATGAATTATGTCATTACCGGCAAATCAATGACTAAAATGGTCGAAGTTAATTTGGTCAATTATAACGAATTGAACAGCGATAACATAACATGGAAATCAGAAAACAGCAATATAGCCTATGTAATCGGAACAGGGCCGATCGTACAGGTATACGGAATAGCCGAAGGAATTACCAATATTACAGCCAGCCACGTTAAAGCGTTCGATGATTTAAAAATTGTGGTAAAAGTGGTTTCTGACGGCAAAGCGGAAGAAGTATGTTATTTGACAACCAGTGATAATGTCATAGAAACATATGTATCTGCAAACAGCAACAGTATATACATTTCAAAAGTGGGCGGAATAAGCGAACATTTACAGACAACATGGACGGTAGACAATCCATCAATACTTGGCATCATGGGAAACGGCAATGTAGGATACTATACCGCAAAAACACCGGGGATAGCGCGGATAACGATCAGCGATATTGAAGCGGGATCATTGGATATTGTCGTTATTGTCAGAAAAGCAAAACCGGGAACGGAATATATTACAACAGAAAACAGTATTATACAAATACGGCCAGGGAGCGCCAATAATGCCATTACCGTAGAATTGGCAGGAGGCGAAGAAAGGGATAACAGCGATTTTGCCTGGCAGATATACAGCCAGGAACCAGGCAATACAGAAGTGGCGCGGAACGGAGGTAATGTCATAGCGTTATTCGCAACAAATAACAGGGCAAGCGTTGGCGGATTGTATGCAGGAAAAGCAAAAATACGGGTAACGCATCCAAAGGCGAATAATCCGTTATATATTCTGGTGCAGGTTACCGATTATATGGCCATTGAATTTGAAGAAAAAAGCAAGGATTTATTGCCGGGGGCTACCGAATTTGTAATGCTGCGAACGCCCAATTACGAAAATGTAACGGGAAAAATAATATTTGAAACGGATAATCCCGCGGTTTGCACGGTAGTTGGAACCAATTACATGGCATTATTGAGCGGGAACGGCGTTGGTCAGGCAGTTATTACCGCAAGGATCGCAAACACAGAAGCAAGCGCCAAAATACTGGTAAACGTAGCGGAGGAAGCATATTCAGAAAGAATAAAAATTATCACGGCGCTGACTTCCGTAAGCATGAATCCGCGAGCCGCACCCATAAAACTGAAAGCCTCTTTGATAGGAGACGGCGTTTCCGGAGACGACAGCAGAAACATACAATGGCAGATTGATCCAAGGCAGAACAACATGATCATCATGTATCCTTCTGCCGGTTATGGCGATGAAATTCAGATTGAACCGGTACGAAGAGCCTATGACAACCCTGAAGGCACCACGATTACTGTTTCTCATCCCATGACCAGAGACAAAAAAGTTATTTATGTGCAGGTTGCGGAGCTAACCAACGCCTTTACACTGAATAAATACCAGATAAGAATGGAATCCGGACAGATGGAAACCCTGTCATGCAATATAATCGGCGGCAATCAGCGCGATTACAGTGAAGTAGTATGGTCGTCAGGATACGATATAAATGATCCGGCCAAAGAAGTAGTCAAAATAATGGGCGGCGGAAAAACCGTCCAGCTCTATGCCGTAAACGACGGCATTACCGAAGTAACCGTATTTTACCGGGGAATGACATGCGTAGCCTATGTTGAAGTGCGATCAAGTAATTATTTTGAGATAACCATGAAATCCATGAAGCTGTATCCCGGACAACTTACCAGCAAAGGAGAACCGATAACCGTAGAGTATCTGGTGCGGCCCAATGACACATTTATTACCTGGTATACCAGTGAAGCCGACCCGGCTGATCCGGTCTGCAGATATAATATCATTGCAAGCAGCAATATGATCGCATTAACTCCGATGAAAGAAGGACAGGTAACCATATCGGGAGTAGCGGCAGGCAGAAGATCTTCCATAAATATAATGGTAGCGTATAATTATTCGTTTGTAATGAACGGTTATGTATTTGAATCTGAACCAAAAAAACCGGCAGTTGAGTACATATATACGATAACGCCGCCGAATACAAATATAAAGCTCAAGGACGCAGATAAAGCCATAGCCGCAGGATTTGAAATTGAGATACTTCCGCCAGTCTCTTTTGACAATACAATCGGCAAGGGTATTGTGCGCATCAAAAGCAACAAGGAAACAAATTATGAGCAAAATATAATTCAGGGCGGATACCATTTGGAATTTGAACAATATGAAGCCGATGGCAAGACGCGCACCGGCAAAAATTGGACAATAGACGCCTATTCAAGGTTTCCGGCCAATAGAAATATACTGGTTCCGGTATTTTCCAGAGGAAGCGGAATCTGGTCAAACCGTAATCATAAACGAAGTTATACGGGAACAGGAGACGGCAGACAGCCAAAGGGAAACGGCGTTCCCGGCGGTGAATTTATCAAACATGAAGGTTTTTTTACAACCGGAGAAAACCGGACAGATAATTACAGTTTGATTATTGGTGACGGCGAAGATCATTATATATTACTGGATCAGGTTGATCCGGAATCACACATTACTGATATAAGCATAAACACAAATATCGATAACACAAGTAACGGAAGAGATGACGGAAGAGGCATAACTTATGAAACGATCGAATTAAACGGAGCAAAAGCCATTCGTATTAATGGCGGAAAAGATTATATTGTATATTCGCATTTCGGATCAGAATACGAGCTGCAAATAAAATTATCGACTGATCGTCCGAATACGGGACCTGGATATGTAGACGAATTTACCATTGCTCCGGTAATAAATCCTGCTGACATGATTTCACTTAGAAACCTGGTTGAATACAGCACATCAAGAACAAATATACATTATACCAATGAATTGTGGCCGGATAACTGCATCAATATGTCTATTGATAATAATAAAATGTATAATTGGGATTTAAGACCGCAGAATAATACCAATCGAACAACCTTTCCTGACAACACTGAGATTGGGCAGGTGTATTATTTGGCGAGAGGAAAACGGATAAAACTGACCAATGGAACATATCACTCGCTTACACAGCCAATGATAGGGTTACAGCCCATATATGAAGTACAACAGGTATATGACTGGGGAATAGCGACCGATACGATATGGAATCCTGTTTCCAATGATTTTACGGAAGGTAATATAACCATAAGAACCGGCATTACATTAGGAAGCTCGGCAGGCGGCAATAGTGTTAATGAAGTAGGGTATTTTTATTATTATTTTCTTGCCAATGGAAAACGTTTCAAACCGTACAGCAGCTACCCTGGTTTTAACACTGATGGCACAAATAATGTAGGGGCTTTCCATTATCAAAAGGGAGCTGCATTAAGGAATGTTATTACAAATAAATATCAGGTATGGAACAAAGGCGTTGATCCATTAAAAAATGAACCCGATTCCGAATCCAATATGAATGGAATATTATATACCAGAGACTGGAACAGCAGTTTTTTGGGGTTTGCCAATGCGACGGATTATACTGTATACCTTAGATATGAAAATTTGGGATACAGGAGAAGAACCAATGGCTATTTTGTACAAAATATAGACGTTTTATATAAATCGCCAATGGGTATGACCATTACATTTGCAAATGGCCAGTATATACGAATGACCATGCTTGACATTAAAAAAGAAAAAATGGGCAATGAATACATATATTTTCCCATGGCATCAAAAAACACAAGCATTATTACAGAGCATACAGGCGATAGTATTACCATTTCATATAAAACATCGCGCGGAGAAAATACCATTAACATCGCGGTTAAGCATGAAATACGCCAGTCCCATGCCCGTTATGATCCAGCTGAAGGAGAAGTATATTACAGAAAAGCCGAAAGTTGGGATAAAGTAAAATTGGTGCCATTGCCATATATATATGACGAACCTGATAATTCCGGCGATTATAACGGCCTTTATCTAATAGATCTGGATTATTAAATGGAGGTTATGCGGGGGCTTGATGTACTACCCATAAAAATGGAAAATAACAAGTATGAAGTGTGATATTATTCTTTCAGGGGTAGGCGGACAGGGAGTACTCGCTGTTGGCGCTATTATCTCTCAGGCGGCGATTAGCGAGGGGCTGGTGGTACGCCAGTCCGAGGTACACGGTATGGCGCAGCGGGGAGGCGCGGTATTGGCCCATATGCGTATTTCCGATGAGGCAATAGCCTCGGACCTGGTTCCCAGGGGCGGCGCGGATATGGTTTTATCAATGGAGCCGCTGGAAAGTCTCCGCTATGGGGCCTGGCTTGCCCCCACCGGCATACTGGTCAGCGCCGCCGATCCATTTGTGAACATACAAAATTACCCCGAAATGCCGGGTATCATTGCCGCCATCAAGAATTTCCCCCTCTGGCGGATTATTGAGGCGGCAGCGCTGGCAAAAGAAGCAGGTCTCGCCCGCGCGGTGAACATGGTCATGGTAGGGGCGGCTTCTCCCTTTTTGCCGCTGAAGGCGCAAACACTGGAAAACACCATTGACGCCATGTTCTCCCAAAAAGAACCAGCAATAGCCGCCGCCAATACCAAGGCATTCAGGCTGGGAAGACAGGCTGCAGAAAACACCTCTGGCGGGGGAAATGGATGAACTTTCAGTACTGGCAGCCCGATATCGAGAAAATGCCCAGAGCTGAACTTGAAACACTGCAGTTACAAAAACTGAAAGAAGAAGTGAGATTTGCCCTCCGTACATCTTTTTACCGGAGCCGCTTTGAAGCGGCCGGCATAAAAAGCCCGGATGATATAACAAGCCTGAACGACCTTGCCAAAATTCCCTTTACCACCAAAAACGATCTGCGGGACGGCTTTCCGTATGGCTTTTTGAGCATACCAAAAGAAGCCGTGGTCAGGCTCCATGCCTCAAGCGGCACCACCGGAATCCCCACCACGATTTATTTTAACCGTGATGACATTAAACAGTGGGCGAACTATATGGCCCGCTGTATGTTCGGGACCGGCTGCACCAAAAGCGATGTATTCCAAAACATGATTGGCTATGGGCTGTTTACCGGCGGGTTGGGAATGCATCAGGGCGGCGAGGAAATGGGTATGCTGGTAATTCCGGCAGGCGCCGGCAATACGAATCGGCAATTCAAATTGATGCAGGATTTCGGCACCACCGTAGTACACGCCACGCCCAGTTTTCTCCTGCATGTTGAAACCAAAATGCAGGAAGCCGGAGTCAAGCGGGAAAGCCTGTCTATCAAAAAAGCCTTTGCCGGAGCGGAACCGTATTCCGAGGACACACGCCGGCGCATTGAATCACTGTTACACGTCGATGTGTACAATTCCTACGGCCTTTCAGAAATGAACGGTCCCGGCGTTGCCTTTGAGTGCCAGTGCAAAGACGGGCTGCATATCTGGGAAGACGGCTATATCGCCGAAATCATCAATCCCGATACGCTTGAGCCGGTCAAAGACGGCGAGATTGGCGAACTGGTATTAACCATACTCTGCCGTGAAGCAACGCCCATTTTCCGTTACCGTACCCGCGACCTGACCGCCTTTTACACCGAACCATGTCCCTGCGGCAGAACCCACCGCCGCCTGCGCCGCATTACCGGACGCAGCGACGATATGCTGATCATCAACGGCGTAAATGTCTTCCCCAGCCAGATCGAAGAAGTGCTTATGGGCATGAAGGAAGTGGGCAACAATTACCTTATCGTGGTTGAAAAAGACGGCGCTCTTGATCGCCTAACGGTCAAAACCGAAATTGGCCCAGACATTTTCATGGACGATGCCCGGCCCCTCAATGCTCTGAAAGAAAAAATCAAAGAAACCATACAGGCATCAATTTCCATCAGCCCCAGGGTGGAACTGCACGAAGGCGGCAGTCTGCCCATCTCAGAAGGCAAAGCGGTAAGAGTACAGGACACCCGACCCAAAGACATTTAAGCATTTTTTCTCTTTCTTCCAAACACTACGAGCGTGATCAATGTAATCAAGTACGGCAGGGCGTTGAAAAATTCCGAGGGAAGGAAATCCAGGCCGCGAATGTTAATAATGCTTACTGCAAGGGCGGATGCGGTGCCAAACAGGAAACTGGCGCCAAGTACACCCAGGGGAAGACCGCGGCCAAAGGATACTGCTGCAAGGGCAATAAAACCCTTGCCGTTAATCGTTGTCACCGTAAACTGAATATCCTGGGTAAGAACAATGCAGCCGCCGGCAAGACCGGCCAGAATGCCGGATATCAGCACCGCGATGTATTGCATACGCACAACATTTACTCCGGCTGCAATCAGCGCCTGAGGATGTTCTCCCGCAGCCCGCAGGCGCAGGCCCCAGGGACGTTTGTACAACAGAAACCAGCTCAAAGCCAAAATTGCCAACGCTATCCATATAGTGGGATAAATACCGAACAGACCAGAACGCATTCCCATTTGATAGTTCATGCTGCGATCCATGCGGAACAATAATTGGCAGATAAATACGGTAATCCCGCTGGAAAGAAGATTTATCCCCGTGCCGGAAATTATCTGATCGGCCTGCAGACTCACGGAAGCAAATGCGTGTATCAATGAAAATAAACCGCCCACAGCCGCAGACAAAAGCAAAGCCGCAGGTATGGAAAAACCAATACGCGATTCCAGAAGGACATGGCACACCGCAGCGCTCATTGCCCCCATCATCATAAGTCCTTCCAGGGCAATGTTAACCACACCGGAACGTTCGCAGATCATCCCGCCTATGGCGGCAATAAGAATCGGAGCAACGATCATAAATAGAGAGGGCAGCATATTCCATATAACCTGAAAAAATGTCATGGCTTATTTCCTCTGGCTTTTTTTTTCAGCTGCCATTCAGCCAATAGTTTTAGCCCGGCCCGCAAGGCGATAAAGACTACTATCAGGCCCATAATAATTGCAGTGATCTCTCTGGGTATCATCCGTGTTTGCATTAACGGTTGGGCGGACTTGAGCATACCAAAAAGCAGGCCGGCAAGCGCGATTCCCCATGCATTGCTGTTGCCCACCAGCGCCACTGCAATGCCGTCAAAACCATAACCTTCCATTCCGGCTAAAACCCTGCCATGCGGAAAAACACCCAAAGAAACCGACGCGCCGGCAAGTCCGGCAAAAGCCCCGGCAATTGCCATGGCCGCAGTGATATTCATATGCACATTAATGCCGCCAAAGAGAGCAGCGTCCCTGTTCAGTCCGGTTGCGCGTAACGAATAACCCAGCCGTGTTTTTTTCATGATGAGCCAATAAATCACTAGCGCCGCCAAAACCAGCCAGAGGCTGTGGTTCAGGCGAGAGTCGTTGGTAAGTGAAGCAAATAAAGGACTTGCAAGAGTGGCCGTTGCGGGAAAATCCGGAGTCCGAAAAGTATTACTCCCGGGAATTCTGAGCGTTAGAATACGGTGCATATACAAGGCAATGTAGTTCATCATAATAGTTGCCACTACTTCGGAAACTTTGAACCGCGCTTTGAAAAAGCCAACAATGCCGCCCCACATTGCGCCTGCGGTAACTGCTCCCATTACCGCAACGATACAGTGCAATACAGGAATCGCGGGAATCGGCGGAAACACAAGCGCAATAAACTGGGCGGCAGTTAAACCGGCAATGAACTGTCCTTCCGCGCCAATGTTAAAAAGGCCGGTACGGGCGGCAAAACCCATTGAAAGACCGCAGAGGATAAGAGGAATTGAACTGACCAGCCATTCCCCGGTATAGCGGGGATTCCAGATCCAATCCCCCTGACGGTTTTGGGAAATACCGGTAAGCGCCTGTAAAATCGCCTCGTACATTTTGACTGGGTTGCGTCCAATTATCAGAAGGAGCAGCGTTGCCATCAGGAAGCCAAGCGCTACTACAAGGAAATTACGCACAGACGCCTCCCATCATAACACCAATACGCCGCTCATCGGCTGCATCCGCCGGAACGATGCCCGCCAGTTTGCCTTTCGAAATAACGGCAATACGATCACACAAGCCAAGTATCTCATCCAGTTCAAACGATACTAAAAGAACGGCGCAGCCTTTGTCACGTTCTTCTATAATGCGGCGGTGGATATACTCAATGGAGCCCACATCCAGCCCGCTGGTCGGCTGCGAAACAATCAGCACATCCGGAGAAGCATTTATTTCGCGGGCAATAACCAGTTTCTGCTGATTGCCGCCGGACATGGTTTTTGCGATCGTTGCCGGCCCGTTTCCCGCCCGTATATCAAAATCATTGATAAGCGTTTCTGCATGATTGGCAATAGCAGAAAAACGCAAAAATCCTAACGGAGTCGAATACGGGAAACGGCGAAAATTCTTGATAATACTATTTTCATCAATACGAAAATCAAGAACCAGGCCGTAGGTATGCCTGTCCTCCGGCACAAAACCTATCCCGTTTTCATTTCGTTTCCTGATGCTGTCCCTGGAAATGTCACGATCCTTGAGCAGCACCCTGCCATTGTGCACAGGCAGTAATCCCGCAATGGCTGCCACCAGCTCGGTTTGACCATTACCGTCAACACCGGCAATGCCCACCACTTCACCGGAATGCACATCCAGCGAAAGCCCATTGACCATAACAGTTTCATTACGAATAACGGTAACATTTTCGATTTTGAGCATCGCATCGCCGGGCTTTGCGGTTTTTTTTTCTATTTGAAACGAAACTGTCCGTCCCACCATTTTTTCGGCAAGCTCTGTCTCACTTACCTGCGCGACAGTAACCGTATCAATATACTTCCCCCGCCTCAGTATCGTACAACGATCCGCAACGGCTTTTATTTCCTTTAATTTATGGGTGATAAACAAAATTGTTTTCCCTTCGGATTTAAGGCGGCGGAAAATGGCCAACAGTTCTTCAATTTCCTGCGGCGTCAGCGATGAAGTCGGCTCATCAAAGATCAGTATATCCGCGCTGCGGTACAGTATTTTAAGAATCTCCACCCGCTGCCGCATTCCCATGGTAATATTTTCAATTTTCGCTTTTGGATCCACCGCCAGGCCGTATATTTCAGAAAGCTCCCCTACCCGCCTTTCTGCGCCGCGCAGATCAATATTTCCCAGCGCATTGCACGGCTCCATTCCCAGCACAATATTTTCGGTAACGGTAAAATTATGTATCAGTTTAAAGTGCTGGTGTACCATGCCGATTCGCAGCGCAACCGCATCGTTGGGGCTGCGGATTTGCACTTCTTTGTCCCACACTTTAATAAGACCTGAGTCTGGTTTATATAAACCAAACAGAATCGACATCAAGGTTGATTTACCGGCGCCGTTTTCGCCAAGGAGAGCGTGTATCTCGCCAGGTTCTACCCGCAGATTCACCCGATCGTTCGCCAATACTCCGGGAAATAGTTTGCTTATCTCCAGCATTTCAATGGCGAACACTATTTTTTGCTACTGCCCTATCACCATACGAATATCGTTCTGGATTGCCTCAAGTTTGCGGGCCGCTTCCGCTTTGGCGGCTGTAAGTCCTCCTGTTCCAACCTCGGCGCAGCATGACGCATAAAATTTAATTTTCGGTTCGGTGCCGCTGGGACGGGCGCTGACCACGGTGCCATCCGCCAGGAAAAACTGCAGTACATCGCTGGGAGGCAGGTTATCACCGCCATGTTCCAAATCACGCACTTTGGATACGGCAATGCCGCCCAAAGCCGCGGGGGGATTGGAACGGTATTTGTCCATTATCCCTTTCATAATTGCCGGACCCTCCGGCCCCTGAAAATATTTGGAAATTCCCAATTCCTGCCAGTATCCGCAGTGGTGGTACAATTCATCCAGCCGGTCGAGCAGGCTCTTGCCCTTGCTCCGCCAGTATAAGGTCATTTCGGCAGTGAGAGCCGCCGCAGAAATGCCGTCCTTGTCGCGGACTTCGGTTTCGATAAGGTAGCCGTAACTTTCTTCGGTACCGAATACAAAGGTTTTTGCGTCGGCTGTGCCGGAGGCTTTGCCGTTCTCCCACTTACGCATAACATCGGCAATCCATTTGAAGCCGGTCAGACATTCAACACATACAGCGCCGTAGAACTGCGCAACCCGCTTCTGCATTCCCGTTGTCACAATGGTATTAACCATAGCGGCGTCCGCGGGCAGTTTTCCCAATTCCTTAAGCGAAAGGAACATATAATCCGCCATCAACACACCCATTTGGTTACCCGTAACCAATACAAAGCTGCCGTTCTTGTCAGGAACCGCAATGCCAAAACGGTCGGCGTCGGGATCGGTTGCCATGACCACATCGGCTTTTTCTTTGGCCCCCAGTTTTATTGCCATTTCAAGAGCGGCGGCTTCTTCGGGATTGGGGAAGGCAACCGTGGGGAACGCGCCGTCGCCCTCGCGCTGTTCCGGTACGGTAATCACCTGCAAACCAAGATCGCCTAACACTTTTTCAACATGGAGCGCGCCGGTACCGTGCAATGGTGTAAATACAATTTTTACCTCGCCGGCTTTTTCTTGTATCAGTTCAGGCCGGAACAGCCGCGATTTTACCATCGCCTGGTATGGTTCATCAACTTCTTTATCAATAATGCACAGAAGCCCTTTATCCAGCGCCTCCTGCCGGGAAATTTCGTTAATGGTCTTAACATTATTAACTTCATCAATAATGCCTGTATCGTGGGGATGAATCACCTGCGAGCCGTCATTCCAGTATGCCTTGTAACCGTTGTACTGCGGCGGATTGTGACTGGCCGTTACCACAATACCGGTATCGCAGCCCAGGTGCCTGATGGCAAAGGATAATTCCGGCGTAGGCCGCATACCCGAAAAAAGCCAGGTCTTAATGCCATTCGCGGCAAAAATCAACGCGGCCGCTTCGGCAAATTCAGCCGAGTAACGGCGGCTGTCATACGCAATAGCAGCCGACAGTTTGCCCGCCGCCGCTTTTTCGGGAAATGCCTTGATGAGGTACGTCGCAAGCCCCTGCGTAGCGCTTTTGACCACCAGGGTATTCATGCGGTTATAGCCGCCGCCAATTACCCCCCGCAAACCACCGGTGCCAAATTCCAGGTCCCGGTAAAAACGATCCTCCAGTTCCTTTTCATTCGCCTGGGCCATCAGTTCTTCTACCTCGGCGCGGAATCCGGCATCACGTTCTCTGGCAATATAGTCCTTTGCCCGCTCAATAATCACGTTTTTTTCCATAAAAAAGGCCTCCTTTCACCCCGGAATATTGTGTCTACTATACTATAGTATTGCAAGCTTTCACAAGTACATATTATGTACCTAAAAATTTTGTATAATCGCAACCTAAAGCTGAAGCAAGTTTTTTAGCAACAGACAAACCAATAACCCGATTATCGCTTTCCATGGCGGAAATATTGGTATATTTAATACCTGTTTTTTCCGCTAATTGTACAATGGAGAGTCCGGCTCTTTCACGGTAAGCGAGCAGAATCTTACCGGGAGTTTTGTTCATTTTTATCTTCATTGCCAAGTCAGTTTTTTCCCAATCAACATATGTTTCGTCATCATCAATAATGACTGCTTCAGGCATTGACTGAAGCAGTGCTGCCTTTATCGCTTCAAGACCTAACCCATGAATAAAAACATCAATATGGCGCTTTTTCTCTTGTACCTGCATAATACACCTCAATTTCTATTGAATCTTTTTCGTTATACCAACATGCAACATAAGAATAGTTTAAATGGCAATGAAATCTATTTTCTGAAAGCTTGGAGTAATTAGGCCATTCATTTTGTATTGGCCCTTTGTCCTGTAAATCCTTAACCAATTCATCAAAGAGTATTTGAACGGTTAATGGCAGTCTTTCAATAATCTTATAGACCTTCTTTTTCACCAAAACTGTATACATACATATAATATATCATTTTTGATACATAAAATCAAGCCTTCAGCTCCACAAAAAAAAGGGAAGAAAGCCCCGCACGGAGCCCTCTTCCCTTTGTTCATTGTTCTTTATTCTCTGTTCTTTTGCCTACGGGTTCCAAACAATCGTTCCGGTTGTTCCTTCACCTTCGGGCAATATTACCGCCGGAGGACTGTAAATAGTTACCACACCGGCTGCCTGATTATTGTTAACCGCCCTGCCGTTCGTTACTGCTGAGACTGTGCCATTGTTGATAGTTACCGCACCTGCAGCTTCGTTCCAAACACCGTAGCCGTCTGCTGCCGTTGCTTGAACCGTTCCGCCGGAGATTGTGAGTGCGCCGGCGGCGTTATTGTGAATAGCTCTGCCGCTTATTGTTTGAACTGTTCCGCCGCTAATAGTAACCGCACCAGTTGAGCCGTTATAAACCGCTCTGGCATTGGCGTTATACGATATATTGCTCACCGTTCCGCCAGTAATGACAAGCCGTGGTGCCGTGGCAGTGCCGCTGGCGGCGATGGCAATAGTTCCTTGGTCTGCGGTTGTGTTTGCCGAGGTAAGTACCGCCGTTCCCGATATGGTGATTAATCCGGTTGAGGTGTTCTCTACCGCCCAGCCTGCATTTGCCGATATCGTTCCGCCGCTGATACTTACCGATCCGGTTGAGTCGTTACGTACCGCCCTCCCTAACATTGCCGATACCGTGCCGCCGCTGATAATTACCGATCCGGTTGAGTCGTTACGTACCGCCTGGCCTGAAGCTGCCGATACTGTCCCGCCGCTGATAATTACCGTCCCGATTCCTGCGTTAATAACTGTCCCGCCTAAAGCTGCCGATACCGTACCGCCGCTGATAGTTACTGTCCCGGTGCCGATCTTGCGAATCCCCGCGGAGCCGGTACTGGTACTGTTATTCCTTATACTTCCCCGGCTCTCTATGGAAACACCGTTTCCAACAGCGATTACACCTGTGGAGCTTGTCGTAGTTATCGAGCCAAGCAGTGTAACGGTACCCCATGTACCACCGGTATTGTCAAAATTGGCAGATGCCGTTCCTACATTCAAAAAAACAAATTCTACAGAACAATCTGCGCCGTTGGCAGCGGTTCTTACTTCGTTTATGGCTGTTTGGATAGTGGTGTGCGTACCGCCGACAGATCTGCGTATGGTAAAGGTGTTTCCGGTACCTGCAACCGCAAAATCGACAGTCCCCATAACAAGATTAGTATTGTTTACCACAAGACCCATTGCAGCTCCCAAGAGAATAAAATTATTGATGAAAGCCGCGCCATCCACTACCGCGAGCGCGTCTGCCGCCGGACTGGCAAAATCAAGCAGGTAGATGTTTGTTCCCGGTACGAATGTGGCAGGTATCACGCTCAACCTTCCCACAGCTACCCTTATTCTTCCTGCAATTTCCGGTGTGCCGTTCAAAACAAGGGAGGCATCTGCGTTTGCGTTTAATATGACAAAGCCGGCTATTTCCGCCGATACCGTGCCGCCGCTAATAGTAACCACACCGGGTGATAAGTTGTTGATCGTTCTGGCATTTTCGCTATTTGCCGTATTGCTCACCGTCCCGCCGGTAATGACAAGCCTGGGTTCCGTGGCGGTACCGCTATTTGCGATGACAATAGTTCCTGCGGTTGCGGTTGTGTTTGCCGAGGTAACTACCGCCGTTCCCGATACGGTGATTAATCCGGCTGAGGAGTTATTTATCGCCCGCCCCGTCCCCGTATTTGCCGATACCGTCCCGCCGCTGATAGTAACCGCTCCGGTTGAGTTGTTCACCGCAGTACCTGAAGTTACCGATATCGTACCGCCGCTGATAGTAATTGCCCCGGATGAGTTGTTCGATATCGCATTGCCTGTAGTTGTCGATACCGTCGTCTCGCCGCTAATAGTAACCGCTCCGGTTGATCCATTATAAATCGCCTGCCCTGAAGTTGCCGATACCGTACCGCCGCTGATAGTAACCGCGCCGGTCGATTCGTTACGAATCGCCTGCCCTGAAGTTGCCGATACCGTGCCGCCGCTGATAGTAACCGCTACGGTTGATAAGTTGTTAATCGCTCTGCCACTTGTGATAGTTGCCGTATTGCTCACGGTTCCACCGATAATGATAAGCCTCGGTTCCGTGGTAGTGTCGCTGGCGGCGATGACAATAGTTCCTGCGTCTGCGATTGCGTTTGCCGAGGTAACTTCCGCCGTTCCCGATACGGTGATTAATCCGGTTGACGCGTTACGTACCGCCTGCCCCGTATTTGCCGATACCGTCCCGCCGCTGATAGTAACCGCTCCGGTTGATAAGTTGTTAATCGCTCTGCCATTTGAGTTATTTGCCGTATTCCTCACGGTTCCACCGATAATGATAAGCCTCGGTTCCGTGGTAGTGTCGCTGGCGGCAATGACAATAGTTCCTGCGACTGCGGTTGCGTTTGCCGAGGTAACTTCCGCCGTTCCCGATACGGTGATTAATCCGGTTGACGCATTATGTACCGCCTGCCCCGTATTTGCCGATACCGTGCCGCCGTTGATAGTAACCGCTCCGGTGCCGGTGTTGTTAATCGCCCTGCCGGCTGCATTGGCAACGGTATTCGCGATATTTCCCCAGCTCTCTATGGAAACATTGTCTGCAAGAACGATAGTACCTGCGGTATCGGCACTGTTTGACGAGGTTATCCTACCCAGCAGTGTAATAGTTGATCCCCATGTGCCGGCGGGTGTATCCGTTGTATTGTTAAAACTGACACTGAATGCGCCGATATTCAACAATTCGTCATTGTCGCCAAATTGTATGGTGCAATCTGCACCATTGACATTAGCTCTAATGGCATTAATAAAAGTATTAAACTGTACTTGATTAGTACTAAGCGGCGATGTTGCCACCGGTATACCAACTCTGGTTGCGGTAAACCCTGCTGCTACGGTACCTGTAATGATGTAGTCAAAGGGCAAAAAGTCTATCTCCCCATCAAAAACAATAACCACTTCGTAAGTGCCTACTGTGATACTAACTGTCTTGTCGTCATCCGCCCAGCTTATAACAAGAGCCGTACCGTTTTCTGCCAATCCTCTAATAGCTCTCTCTGCATCAATCTGATACTCATACTGCTCTGCATCAAGAAAATCTTCATCTACGCCAATGGTGATGAGGACTGCGTCTGTTAACGCCTTCAAGCCCGCTTCGGTCGTTGGAACCGAGCTTGCAAGGAGAGTATCAAACGCTTCGATGATGGCTTCAAAGTTATCTTCATCTATGCCCGCGATACCCACCATGTCAAAATGCTCTTCGGTTATGCCGTCTACAAGCATTTGTTCCAGGTCATTCAAAGAAGCAAGTATAAAGTGCAACAGGCTAACATGAAAGTATTTATTCGTAAAGGTGTATTCAAAGATACTTTCCATGTTCTGATAAACGTGCAGCGTTTCCCAAATCTCTACTGTATCGGTTCCATTGGACAGTACAAAAACTACAAGATATTCTCCGGCTGTTAGGTCTGCGAAGCCTGTGTCATTATCCTGCAGTTCACCGTCGATTATTAAATCGACAGTATCTTCCAATGCTTCAATGACGTTGTCATCGCCGCGGTAGATTTCCATAACCGCGCTCTGAAAATTGCCGTCAAAGCCGATTATCCAGCTAAAAGTTCCTTCGCCG
>WQXQ01000058.1 GCA_009784775.1 Treponema sp. | reverse complement strand
TGGCTTTTGAACAGTACAGCCTTTCCGAAATGGCAGCCTACCTTGCCAATAATGCCATTGTGTTCAATGCGGTGCTTGTTGGCGGCGGCCCGGTTTCCGATGAAATTCGCTACCTGTGCCGGGAAACCGGCGGCAAGGCTCTTTCCCTGTATCGCCCTCAAGGCATAAAAGAAATGATAACGAGTATTGCACAGAGTCCCACCGGGCTTTATTTTATACAATATAAGTCATCGCTGCCCACCAATTTTGGCAGGGCATGGCTTCCGGTAGAAGCGGAAGTATACCTTATGGAACGCTCCGGACGCGATTCCAGCGGCTACTTCCCCCCATTGGAGTAATTCCTCTTGTAAGTGGGCGGATTTGTCTTATAATTAAGGGTAGAGGTTTTCATGTTTAAGGGTGATTTGACGCAACGGGTGCAGCGGCTTCTTTCGACCGAGGCCCAGGAAGAAGCGCGTCGTTTTAATTCCGATCAATTATTGCCGGAACATATTATTGTAGCAATGCTCAGGGAAGGGGCAGGTACGGCCTGTAAAGCCCTGATGTTCCTGAGGATAAATCTTGCGGAATTCAGGCGTCATTTGGAAAATACCATTCCCCGCATACCGGGAATTTTGATACATGGCGATGTCCCTCCCTCCAAACGGACTAAAAACATGGTCGATCTTGCCGCCGGGGAAGCCAGAGCCATGGGCAGTGATTTTCTGGGGACGGAACACCTGCTGTTTGCCGCGATTAGGGAGCAGGATTCCAGTGTACAGTCCTATTTGAATCAAAAGGCAATCGATGTTGATATGCTGCGGGTAGTGGTGCAAACTACCTTTTACCGGCCGTCCGGCTCGCGGAACAACGGAGTGTATGTTTCTGCCAATGGCTGCCCTTCCTATTTTGTCCATCGGGATACTGTACCCAGGGATAGTAATTCCAGAGATACTCATCTAAGGGATCGCCGTATGGATATGGAACGTGTACCCAGAGTCAGGCCCGCCTCATATCCGGTACTTACCCCCACGCTCGACAATTTTTCCCGCGATTTAACTGCGCTTGCCCGGGCAGGCAAACTGGACCCGGTTATTGGCAGGCAAAACGAAATGAACCGTATTGTGCGTATTCTTGCCAGACGGACAAAAAATAACCCCATATTGACCGGCGAGCCAGGCGTTGGCAAGACGGCTATTGTCGAAGGCCTTGCCCAACTGCTTGTTTCGGAACAGGCGCCGGAAGCGCTTTCCGGCAAGCGGATACTTTCCCTTGACATGGGCGCCATTGTAGCGGGAACCAAATACCGGGGTGAATTTGAAGAGCGTATCAAAAAAATCACCAGGGAAATAACCCAGTCCGGTAATGTTATTTTGTTTATCGATGAAATCCATTCGATTATCGGGGCCGGCGGCGCCGAAGGTACCATTGACGCTTCCAATATGCTTAAACCGGGGCTTTCCCGCGGCGACATTCAATGCATTGGCGCGACAACCCTTGCCGAGTACCGCAAGCATTTTGAAAAGGACGCGGCGCTTGAACGGCGTTTTCAGGCAGTGCTGATTGAAGAACCGGGAATAGAAGAAACCCTGCAAATACTCCGGGGCCTGCAAAAAAAATACGAAGACCACCATAAAGTACAATACACCGAATCCGCAGTGGAGCTTACGGTAAAATTTGCCAAGCGTTTTATTACCGGCCGTTTCATGCCGGACAAGGCTATCGACATTATGGACGAAGCCGGGGCAATGCGGAAACTGGAAAACAATCGCGAGCCGCCGGAAATTGCCGGCATTGAATCGGAAATACAGGAGCTTATTGAAGAAAAAAGCATTCTGGTTACGGCGCAGAATTATGAACATGCCGCAGTGGTTCGGGATCGTGTGCGGGGACTAAGAACGCAGCTGGAAGAAGCCCGCCTTGCCTGGGAACGGGTGTACAGCGGGGAATACGGCAAGGTTGATGACGATGATATTCGCCGCGTGGTTTCTCAGGCAACCGGCATTCCCCTGATGCACCTTGCGGAACATGAATCAAAACGCATGCTTATGATGGAAGCGGAACTGCATAAACGGGTCATTGGTCAGGAAGACGCAGTGCGGCGCATTTCTTCGGCAATACGCCGTTCCCGCGCCGGCGTATCTTCTCCCCGCCGCCCCATGGGCTCATTCATTTTTTTGGGGCCTACCGGTGTGGGAAAAACGCTCCTTGCAAAACGGCTTTCGGAATACCTTTTTGGCAGCGAAGATTCACTGGTGCGGGTTGATATGTCTGACTTTATGGAAAAACACAATGCCTCGCGTCTGGTGGGAGCGCCGCCGGGTTATATCGGCTACGAAGAAGGCGGCGTGTTAACTGAAAAAATACGGCGCAACCCCTACCGCGTTATACTTTTTGATGAAATTGAAAAGGCCCATCGCGATGTGTTTAACCTGCTGCTGCAGGTGCTGGAAGAAGGCGAACTGCGTGATAACCTGGGTCATACGGTCAGTTTCCGCAATACTGTTATCATCATGACCAGCAATGCCGGCGTGCGGGAAATTTCTCACGATACGCGTCTGGGTTTTGCCTCTGGTTCCGGCCTGATGAGCATGGCTGCAATTGAATCGCAGGCAATGGCGGAACTGCGGCGCTTGTTCAACCCCGAATTCCTCAATCGTGTTGATGATGTGGTTGTCTTCCATCCTTTGGACGCAGCGCAAATCGAATCGATTTTTGACATTGAGTTACAGGAACTGTCCAGCCGCCTTGCGGAACAGGAGTACTACATACAGATTCGGCCTTCCGCCCGCCGCCTCCTTGTCGAGAAAGGCTGGGATCCCAAATTCGGCGGACGGCCCCTGCGCCGCACTGTTCAGAAAGAACTGGAAGATCCCCTTGCCCAACTGCTGCTGGCGCACAACTGGCCCCCCGGCACTGTTTTCACCGCTAACTCCCGCGACGGAAAAATAAAACTAAGCGGCAAAACACCGCTTATAGAAAATGAAGAAGCCCTGATTTATGAAGAAAGCGTAGAAACCGTATCTTACTAAATAATCGTTTCCGGGTATACGATGGTGTTTTTGGGAATGACAATAATGCCGTCTACAATGTGGTAGAAACCATAATCACCGTCTTCGCGTTTTATCTCATCAATCCCGATTCGGGAACCTTCGCCAATACGGACATTTTTGTCAATAATGGCACCCTTGATGATTGCCCCGCGTCCTATCCCCACATTGGGTATTCTTGCCTCGGTATTCTGCGCTTTTTCAATATCGCTTTCGTAAAAGTCCGCTCCCATGCAAACCACGCCGTTTAAGCTGGAACCGCTTTCGATAATGGTACGAATACCGACAATGGAGTTGGCAATATTGGCGTTGGTAATAATACAACCCTCGGATGCAATGGATTGATTCATGTTGCTGAAATTCATTTTGGAAGGAGGCAGATTGCGCATGTGGGTAAAGATAGGTTTGTTTTCATCATAAAAATCGAAGCTGGGCCGCAAGCTGGTCAATTCCAGGTTGGTATCATAGAAATTGCGTATGGTTCCGATATCTTCCCAATAGCCGTCAAACACATAACCGTTAACCTTGCAGGTATTAATGGCTGCGGGAATTATTTCTTTTCCAAAGTCGGCCAGATCATTGTTCAGACATTCTTCCATGGTTTTGGCATTGAATACATAAATACCCATGGAGCCAAGGTAATAATCTTCGTTTTTATCTTGAGTGACTTTCAGTTCTGCCGGCACCTTGAAATCGGAAATATCTTTGGTTGGACCGGGTTTTTCCATAAACGAGGTGATGCGGTTGTTTTTATCAATTTTTAGTATGCCAAGCCCGCTTGCGGCATCTCTGGTAACGGAGGTACAGGCAATGGTGATGGAGGCTTTGGAAGCAACGTGTTTTTTTACCAGGTCCTGTAAATCCATGCGGTACAGCTGATCTCCTGAAAGGATAACATAGTATGAAGGCTTTTGAGGTCTGAAATGCGCTAAATTTTTCCGCACGGAATCGGCGGTTCCCTGATATTCATTCATTCGTTCGTAATTTTGATCCGCGGCAAGAATTTCAACAAAGTTGCGGGTGAATGAGTCAAATACATAAGTCTGACCGATGTGGAGGTGCAGCGATGCGGAGAGAAACTGGGTAAGTATGTATATTTGGCGGTACCCTGCGTTAATGCAGTTGGAAATAGGTATATCTACCAGCCGATATTTCCCTCCAAAGGGAACAGCGGGCTTTGCCCGTTCCTTGGTTAAAGGATACAAACGGGTTCCTTTTCCGCCGCCGAGGACGATAGATAAAATATCAGCCATATGCCATACTCCCTATTACAGATTTTAGAAAGAAACTGATTTAGTATACAATAGTTAAAAAATGGTGTCAATCACCTTTCCTCACTTCTCATTTCTCATTCCTTTCTATATACTCTCCACTATGGCTACTCGTGAAAACTTGGAAAAAATACTGGCAAGTCCTGAATTTGCGCCGAATATTGTTGTTAACCGGCTTTTACCTGCGGAAGAGGGGGTTTTTGCTCCGTTTCCGGTGGATTTAAATGGCAAAATTGCCGCTGTTTTGCGTAAAAGGGGAATTGAACAGCTCTATACCCACCAGGCGGCGGTTTGGGACGAGGTACAGACGGGCAAAAATGTCGTTGTGGTTACGCCAACGGCCTCGGGGAAGACCCTTTGTTACAATTTGCCCTGTCTCCAGGCCCTGCTTGCCGATGCAAGCGCTCGCTGCCTCTACCTTTTTCCGACCAAAGCCCTTTCCCAGGACCAGCAATCGGAGTTAAACGAGTTTTCTGATACGGCGGATGGCGGGCTGGGCATTAAAATTGCCACGTATGACGGCGATACGCCGGAGTCCTTGCGGGTTTCAGCGCGGGATACCGGTCGAATCATCATTTCCAATCCTGATATGCTCCATGCGGGGATTTTGCCCAATCACCCCAAATGGATCAAGTTTTTTTCGCGGCTTCAATTTATTGTCATTGACGAGGCCCATGCCTACCGGGGCGTTTTGGGCAGCCATGTCGCCAATATCATTCGCCGCCTGCGCCGCATTGTTGCCTTTTACGGGGCATCGCCGCAGTTTATCCTTTGTTCCGCCACCATTGGCAACCCGCAGGAACTGGCCGAGGCGCTCATTGGCTTGCCGGTTTCGCTGGTCGACAAAAACGGCGCCCCCCGCGGCGAAAAACGCATCATCCTGTACAACCCGCCCCTGCTCGATGCCGTGCAGGGCATTCGCCGTTCCGCCGTCACCGAAAGCCGCCGCTGGATGATAGCCCTGCTGCAAGCGGGCATTAAAACGATTTTATTCGCCCATTCCCGCATCAAAACCGAGATTGCCGCCTCGTACGTCAACGAGGATTTGGCCAATATCTATACCGATAATGCCCGCATTCGGGTTGAGCCCTACCGCAGCGGCCTCTTGCCCAACGAACGCCGCGAAATAGAGCGGGGCCTGCGGGAAGGCACGATCCAGGGAGTGGTTTCGACTAACGCGCTGGAACTGGGCATCGACATTGGCGGCCTTGACGCCTCGGTGGTGGCCGGTTTCCCCGGTTCGTTAAACAGTTTTTGGCAGCAGTCGGGCAGGGCAGGCCGGCGCGGCGGCACCTCGGTTGCCGTCTTTGTCGCCACCGCATCTCCCATCGACCAATTTATCATGAACGACCCGGAATGGTTTTTCCGCAAAAGCGCCGAAGAGGGCAGGGTGGACCCGGAGAATCCTTATATTTTGACTGATCACGTCAAGTGCGGGTGCTTTGAGTTACCGTTTCGAGAAGAGGAATTAGGGACTGGGGACTGGGGACTAGGGACTAGGGATTGTTGTTCGAGGGAGGAGAGTGCTTTCGAGCAATCTTCCTATACTTCGAATTATGATAATACTTCTCAGTTAGACTCCGATACCTGTAATCACGCTCCCCAGTCCCTAGTCCCTAGTCCCCAGTCCCTTCTTACCACGTTAGAGTACCTGGAGGAGGCTGGTGTTGTGCGTCATGCGGGGGGGAAATGGCATTGGGCGGATCGGTCGTTTCCGGCGGAGGGGATCAGTATTCGTTCTGCTACGGCGGATAATGTGGTTATTATTGATGTCACCGCCGGCAGAAATGCCGTTATCGGCGAAATGGATCGCCCCAGCGCCAAAGAATTGATCTTTACCAATGCGGTATACATTCATCGCGGCACCCAATACCTCGTCGAAAATTTGGACATTGCAAACCGCAAATGCCTCGTCCGCGAAGCCGAAGTCAACTATTTCACCGACGGCCTGGTTAAGACCGATATTAAGGTACTGACGGAGGATGAGCGAGTGAAGGTAGGGACTAGGGACTGGGGACTAGGGACTAGGGGTTGTTGTTCGAGGGAGGAGAGTGCTTCCGGGCAATCTTCCTATACTTCGAATTATGATAATACTTCTCAGTTAGACTCCAATACTTGTAATCGCGCTCCCCAGTCCCCAGTCCCTAGTCCCCAGTCCCTTTCTTCCCCCCAGTCCCTTTCTCTAGAACTCGTTCTGTCCGATGTACTTGTTCGGTCGCAGGTTGCCAAGTTTAAAAAGATTCGATTTCATACGCACGAGAATGTGGGTTATGGGGATATTGATTTGCCTGAGGAAGAAATGCAGACGCGGGCTGTGGTAATGCTGTTTGGCCCGGAAAGTACCGGGGGAAAAGTGTTAGCTGCAATGGATGAGCAGGAGGTTGGCGCGGCGCTTTCCGGGGTTGGTACGCTGATACGCAATATTGCGCCGGTGTTTTTGCTCTGCGATCCCCGCGACTTGGGTATTGCCGAGCGGGTACGTGACCCGCACTTTGGCGTTCCGGCTTTGTATGTCTACGATAAATATCCCGGCGGCACCGGCCTTGCAGAAGGGCTATTGCACCGTACCGCGGAACTGTTTGTCGCCATTGCCGAAGCGCTTTCCCGCTGCCCCTGCACATCCGGCTGCCCCTCTTGCGTCGGCCCCGGCGGGCATAAGGTCGCAGCGAGGAATTTGGTGCGAGGGGTGATTAGTTAAAATGGTGTGTCTTACACACTTACCGACTGCCGGATTGCATTTTCAACAAAGGTATTCAAAGAGACACCGCGAGCAGAAGCGGTGAGAGCCAGTGTGCGGTGAAGATCAGTACTGATGCGGATATTAAAAGATCCTTTAAATGGCCTTTCAGGCTCTTTCCCTTTGGCCGCACAGAATTGCAAATACTCGTCTACTGCTTTATGAAAATCATTGGTAATAGCGTTTACACTATTACCTTCAAATGATACAAGCGCTTTTATACCAATAACTTTTCCGTGGAAAACAGCGTCCTCTTCGGAAAAACAGACGCTCCCGGTATAGTTTTTATAATGCAAATAATTTCCCGATTTTTTGTTTTTCATAGCAACCCCTTTTCTGATAGGAGAGAAAGTATATCAAAAAACGTACCCAATTGCAACTGTTTTTAGTCGCAATTGGCAGAATTTTGCCGTAATTTTGGCTGTCCAACTGACCCCCTCCTGCGTCGGCCCCGGTGGGAACAAGGCTACATTGGTCACGCCCAGTGCCAGACACCAAAATTCTGTTAAAATTGGCACACGCCCATTTTTGTCTTGTAATTATCAATGTAATTATCTATTGACAAATGATATTTTTTTGATGCATGATGTTTTTTGTGGAGGATTTTATGAAAAAGATATTATTATACTCATTGATCATATCAATGTTGTTTATTGGCTGTGTTAGTTCACCTTCCAATAAAAATGAAAGTAGTGAATTTATGACAGAAGAGTTAATTAAAAATATTTTCAATTATCTTAATACAAGGTTAAAATCAGGTTCAAGAATTTCACTGGTAAATATATCAGAAAATAATATTGATTATACGGATTTTATTTTGGAAAGGCTCTCTTCACATATGTTAAATTCTAATGAATATGTTATTGTAGCGAGAAAAGAATTAAACCCAATTAAAATGGAACAGCAATTTCAATTGTCTGGAGATGTAAGCGATGAGACTATGGCTTCATTGGGCAAAATTCTTGGTGCTGAATATATTGTATCATGTTCGGTTATTTCAGGAAGAAATAGCAATTACTTGCTAATATCTTCAGTAAATGTTGAAACATCCGTTATACAGGCTAAGCAAAATTTTGATATTGATCCAAGAGAAGTGCAAATAGTACAAGCGACGAATCATGCGACACCTTTGGAACAATATAATACAGTTTCTGAATTTATTTCATCAACAAAAATGGATGGTAATAGATTATATGGTTTTGGCAATTCCAGTGGATTTGAATCATTAAATATAGCAGAAGATCGTGCAATAGTTTCATTAGTTCATCAAATTTTGAGAATGTTGCAAGACATGGTAAGAGATTATAGTTTAAGTGGTGGTAATGCTAGAATAAGCCCGGAAATTTATAATGATACAGATATTGCTCTTTTTGCACTGAATATTTCACGTTTGGTAAAGGTTGAACGTCGGTCAAAAATTATGTCTGATTCAAGCATAATGTATTGCTTAAGTATTGAAAGATCGGAAGCATTAAAACTTATAAGAGATATAATAGAAAAACCAATAAAGTAAATAAATGTCTGGTTACGCCCAGTGCCAGGCACCAAAATGCATTGTTACCTGATTTTTGTATCCCCTTGTAGGTGGCGGAGCGTATGACACTCAAGCGCCGCCACCCTTAAAGCGGAGCAGGGTCACGGTACGCTGTTGGGTATATGCTCGAAACGTAGTTTTATTTCTTCAATCGAAAGTCCTTGAGCAAACAGCTTTAAGACTTCTTCACGGCCTTCCTCATGACCCTCTTCACGACCCTCCTCAAAGCCTTCCTCGCGCCCTTCTTCAAAGCCCTCCTCGCGGCCTTCTTCACGGGCATAGGCGATTGCGTCTTCGGTGTTCCATTCGGTTAATAGCATATTCAAAACCTCCGAGCCATGAATTTCAAGAAACTGGTGTCAATCATCATTTTCTTAATTTTCTTAGTACAGATTAGAAACAGCAACTTTTTTCATTTTTCACTGTTCTTTTTTCTTTTGTTTTTTCACCCGCAAAGTCGTTGTTTTATTTCCTCTGTTGAAAGTCCCTGATTCAACAGTTCCAAAACATATTGACGTTCCTCGGCTTTACCTTCTGTTTTTCCCCGCGCAATCCATTCGGGAACGAGGCCGGCTTCGGTCAAAATTGATTCAAGTGTTGGCGCTGTTTTCATATCAAGTACCTCCAAAAATGCGTTACGGTTTGCCCGCAGTAATATGTCGAAATATGCGTCCAGCGGCATTTTGCCTTGCCACTGTTTTGTCTCTTTAAGTATACCATCAGCGTTGCGAATTTCCAAGTCATTTCGCAGGGATTTAAGCCACAAATTTTAGGTCACACAAAGGTGCCTGCCCAGTGATCGTTCTGCCTGCATAATCCCTGCACCCTTCCTCATTACTCATTTCTAATTTCTCATTTCTTCATACCATTCTATAATGGCGAAAACTGGCGTTTTGCATGGGTGTTGGGGGAATTTATTTTAACTTTGTTCTTTGTTCTCTGTTCTTTTCTCTCCCCTCCGTTTGCCCTCCCTACTGGTTGCAAATGAAAGGATTTTTGGTATACTTGAAAGACCATTATGAGCGAGAAAAAATTGAAGACCCGTGTGCCTTTTCCCATAGGCGCCAAATTGGTCATTATTATCACCATTTTGCTGCTTGCCTCGCTGGGGGCAGTGATTTTCATGGTATCGGTGCTGAGCACGCAGAATGTGCAGCTTACTGCGGAGGAAAACAACTTCACCGTAAACGTCAGGGCTGGTTCTCAGGCAGAAAGTTCCTTTGCATCGATTCAGGAGGCAGTGCTCTTTTACCTGGAAATGCTGGATCGTCTTCCGGCCCATGAACGGGCCGCAGACCTGGAACGGTTTTTTTTCAACCATAACCGGAACATAGCGGCCATAGGGAAGATGGGGCGTAATACCGTTATTTATAATGAGCCGTTTCTCAATGCAAATGGCATAAGCGCCGATGCGATCGAATCGTATCTTGCCGGGGACTTTCCGGCGGTCTCTGATACCCTGCGGCTGTACAATGCGTCGCCTCATTTTAACATATCTGTATTAACCGCCGTCTTTATCTATCAGGGCGCCGGGGGAGATGAATCGATACAAGTGCTGTTCTCTCCCGAAGATTTGTTTGAATCATTCAGTACGGGAACCAATACCAGTTTTATTATTAACAATGCCGGAAGCCTATTATTGCATCCTGATATCTTTCTGGTACTGGGAGGCGCCAATTTTTCTTCTCTGCCCATAGTGGCGACAATGCAGCAGGAGGGAGACAATCACCGCCAGATTTCATATTTCCATGATGATCACAGATATTTTGGCGCTTATTACCGCCTTCCCGGAATGGATGCCGCGGTGATTACGGTTATACCGCATAATATTGTTTTTGAGGCGATCCAGAGTATTACCCGCCAGAATATGTTTCTGACTGCGGCGGTGTTGTTTATTACCATAGGTTTTATCTGGTTTTTCTCAAAAACCATCAGTAACCCGGCGCGGGTTCTTGCCGCTGCGGCTCTTAAAATAGAGGATGGCGACTTTGCGATTCAACTAACGCCTCAAACTCGGGACGAATTGGGATTGCTGACGGAAAGTTTCGATAAAATGTCCAGCGCGCTTAATATCTTTGGCCGTTTTACCAACAAGCGAATTGCCGTACGGGCCATGCGGGGAGAGTTAAAACCCGGCGGCCTTCCCAAGTACGCGACTATTTTCTTTTCCGATATCCGGAGCTTTACCGAAAAATCCGAAAACTTTACCAAGGCTTTTGGGGATGATGCTCCCAATCGCATTGTATTATGGCTCAATGAATACTTCAGCCGCATGATTCCCTGTGTCGGAGAAACCGGAGGGGTGGTTGATAAATTTATTGGTGATGCGGTGATGGCCCACTGGGGTACCGTATTTACCGCCGGAAGTCCTGAGGAAGATGCGTTTAACTGTGTAAAAGCCGCTCTGATGATGCGGGAATCCCTGATTGAGTTTAACGCCAGCCGGACAAAAGACGCGGCGGAAGATCCTATCATACGCATAGGATGCGGCATCAATTCCGGTATCGTCATTGCCGGACAAATTGGTTCGGAAGAGCGGATGGAATATACCGCGATAGGCGATCCGGTAAACCTGGCCAGCCGGATCGAAACATTCAATAAGCTGTTTGGAACAGATATTTTAATAACCGAAGATACCTGGAAATTGACCGGTGATAAATTAATAACCGAAGAAATGCTTCCGGTTACGGTAAAAGGCAAAGAAAAACCGGTACGGGTATTTGCGGTAATAAATGTAAAGGAATCTGGTTCCGGACCTCAAAATCTGACGCAGCTCAGAGCGCTTCTGGGTATTGAGACTCCCGATCTGGGCAAGCTGGCAATAGATGAAGAAGAAAAAAAGCAATATGCCATTTCCAGCCACAGACAATTTACCCGGAAAAAAGCCAGCGGAGATGTAACGGGCGGACCGGTGATCACCATGACCTCTTTTGGTTCTGCCGCCTGGGTAAAGGGACCGCCCGGAAAACAGGTTCCGGTTTTCTTCTCCTGGAATATATCTGATAGTAATGCGGATTTTCAGGTAATTGTTGAAATAGCCGCGGATCAGGATTTTAATACCATGGTGGAAGAACGGGAGGTTATCAATGAACATTCTGTCTCTATTCCCCTCAGACCCGGTATTTATTGGTGGCGAACATTCCCGGCAAACATTGGCAGCCGGCATCCCATAAATGAGAGCTATCCTTACGGTATTTTGGTGGTAGACATCCATGCGAAATAAAAAAGCGCAATTCAAAACCGTCGATATTTTAATTGTCGTTTTCTGCTTTGTGGGAACTTGTGTTTCGGGAGCGGCATTTTGGCGGGAATATACCAATACGCTCGTCAAGTTAAACGAAGAACCGGTGGGATCGATTATCTTCCAAAAACGGGTGGCCCAACGCAAATTTGTGGATCGCAATGTGTGGGACAGACTCAAAGAGGCTTCATTGGTATACAATGGCGATACGATCCGCACCATCGAACAGTCAGAGGCAATAGTTATCTTTCAGGATCAGGTAACCCACCTGAGCATGGGCGAAAGTACCATGATACAGATTTTATACGATACCCAAAGCGGCGCCAGAATCGATTTTGCCGGCGGGAATTTGGAAGTGGTTTCAGAGAATCAAAGCATTGTCATTACTAGTGGAACTTCTACCATAGTGGTGGAAGGGCAGGCGGTGATGGAAAAAAACGAAGAAGGATTTGTGCTTGCAGTATCCGATGGTACGGCCAGTTTTGACGGCATGGAGATGGATGCAGGCAATGTTATTGCGCTTGACTCCAACGGAAAGCGCAATACAAACCCTATCATCGTTATGACCTCATTTAGTGCTTCCATGTATGTGTTGGGTAAACAAGGGGAGGCTGTTCCCGTTGATTTTTCCTGGAAAAATTTTTTCTTTACCCCCGATACCGCTGTAGTTGTTGAAATTGCCGCAGACCGGAGCTTTAACCGCATTGTGGAATCCAGAGAAGTAGCCGCCATTTACGGCGCCGCTGCCCCATCAGGGGTAGACGCTGCCTCAGTTGCCATTCCCCTGGAACCCGGCAAGTATTGGTGGCGGGCTTTTCCGTGTAATGCCGGCAGCCGGAAACCGGCGAACCGTTTTTACCCTTCCGGCACGCTGGAAGTAATCCCGGCCGCAGCGACTGTTCTGCTTTCGCCCCTGCAAGCAGCCGAATTGGTTTTCCCTGCCGAAACGCTTGTTGCGCTTTCCTGGTCTGCGGTGGAAGGCGCTTCCGCCTATCTTATGGAAATTGCCGCAGAGGCGGACATGAGCGCTCCGCTTGTTTCCCGCCGCATCGTAAAAAACGTTGTAACACAAACCGGCCTGGATTTTGGCCGCTGGTTTTGGCGTATCACCCCTGTTTTCCCGCCGCACATCAGAGGTTCGGCTATCCCATCGGCAACCGGGGAATTTTTCGTTATTCGGGGCAAGCCGATCCTTGCCACGCCGGTTCTGACCTTTCCGCTGCAAAATGGCAAAGTGTTGATTGATGCCGCAGGTGCATCCAAGCGCCGGGAGTCAACGAGCCGCCTGATGTGGAACCATGATCCCAATGCCGATTCTTGGCTGGTGGAAATTGCTGATAATGCGGCAATGCTCAATCCCGCGCTCAAACAAAATACAGCGTCTCATTTTTTCCCGATTGCATCATCATTGCTGCAGGACGGAAAAACCTGGTATTGGCGCGTTACTGCCCTGGGCGGCGAACATCCCGCTGTTTCAGCAGTTCGAAAATTTGAGGTTGGTTACGACAACCCGCCTCCTGCAAAACCGGCGCTTTCCGCGATACCGAAACCGGAGCCAGAAACGGAACCAGAACCGGAACCGGAGAGCAACCGCGAGCAGCATATTCCCCGGCTGCCATCCATTATCTTTAGCGCCGATAACGACCACTGGCTTACCATTGATGCTGAAACAGCCGCTGCGAATGACAGGGTGCTATTACTTATTATTCAGTTCCTTGAATCAAACCGTGAATACCGGCTGCGGATAGAAGGGCATGCCAATCCTGTCGTCAATCCCGCTGACATAATCGGCCGCCGGCGCGAGTATGTCGAAGAACTCCAGCCCATGAGCGAAATACGCGCCAAAGCCGTTATGGATTTACTGGTGAATCTTGGTGCCGATCCGGACCGGCTCTCGTATCAGGGTTATGGCGGAGAACGCCCCCTGGCAGCCTGGGAAGATGTTAACAACTGGTGGCGAAACCGCAGAGCCGATTTTGTGTTGTCAAGGTAAGTGGTTATTCCCGCATGAACCGGCACAGGGGGAGGTGGCGGGCAAGCCGGAACAGGTGGGGGAATCCGACGTCTCCCCCTGTGCCGGCCTTATTCGACACATAATAAGTTTTTATTTTTTATAATAGATACCATCAACAAGGCCGCTTTGAACAGATGCCTCCGAAATTTCCAGCGATGTTCCCCAAACACTGAAATACGCAGTTCCTACTGTATTTCCAGAAATTTTAGTGGTAATAGTTTTTCCCATTATCGAATAAGTCAGTCCTGAATCACCCGATTGAGTTAGAATTTTCTGGTCAACTGTAAATTCATAGACCAGAAAGTTTGCATTTTCTGCGGCAGCATGTTCTTGACTAGCATACCATTTACCAGCAATCCAACTTGATGGAGGAGGAGGAGGTAGTGATGGTACTGCATTATCATCTGAGCAAGCTGTTATTGAAAATCCGATTACCAAAACATAAATCAATCCCAATTTTTTGTTGTTCATGTAGAACTCCTTTTAACCATAATTAGCCTTTGTAGGCTAATCATACTAAAATAACCCACCATCATGGGCAGGTTCTCCCCCAACGGAGGAGTATCGCAAAACTGTAAAAACAGTTTTGAAATCAAAAAATGATTTATTTCCTAAACGGTATTATATACTTGGCACCAAGAGAAATATCCAGATTACCCATTGTAAATGAAGTACTTCTGGGATTAGCGTAAAGATCCGTGCCGGTTCTATTAAGTTGGGAGTCAACTTCAGACTTTCCTAACCCGTGCATATAACGAGCATCAACAAATAATAACACCCTGCCTATTTTATATCCGGCATCAAGACCAAAAATTATACTCGGCGGTATGGATACTTTAGGTGTAATTCCTTCCTCCTTTAGCCATTTCCATTCGTATGAATAGGTTTCCATAGTTACTCCGAACGGGAAATTAAGAGATATTCCGGTAAACGGAGCAAACACAAAACTTCCAGTTGAAAGGTTGATTTTTGCAAGCAAAGGTACACCTATATACATATAAGTAACTTTGAAAGCTTTATTATCGGAATATTCAAAAAGTATAGGAGACAGGTTAAATTGCATTTCCGCTTGAAATGAAAAAAATCGCCCCAGTTTTAATTCCGCTAAAGGCGATAAAGAAAAACCTGTTGTATATGACGGTTCCCAATAGTCTGTATAAGCATCTCCGCCAATATAATAATCAAAATAACGCGTTGGCTTGGGAATATCAAATAATGAAGGTATGGAAATCCCACCACGTAAACCCACTGCTAATCCTGAATTTCTCCAAAATAAATCTCTTGAAGTATCCCGATCCTGTGCCCTGCGTTCAGCATCAGCTCGTTGGCTTGCCTGTTCTGCCGTGCTGGTTAAGTTGTGCGCAAGCGTTTCCATTACCCTCATACCATCGTCAATGTTCCGGTAATCAACCGAGCGACCTACAACCTGTGCGCCGGTCAAAATGTTTATAATTACAGCATTAAACATATTGGAAGCCCCAAGTTTCCTTGCAACAACAGATAATACCAGCTCAGGATTTTCGCCATAACCTATACCGACGATGTTTTCATCTGCGCTAATTCCGCTTAATTGGGTGTTATGTTCACTCATTACCTGTTCAAGGCTTTTAGTACGGGGGTATACCGCATATATTTCACTCCGTATTATATGTGTTGCCAGCAATTGCGCAAGCGTATCAGCAACCCGTTGATCCACATCTCCCTGCAATTGTATAGGTACAATAGCGAGCTTTGGTAAATTGAATGTATTGTTCCTTGTTGCCTGAATGATATTTGCTGCCATATTCGGTAGTTTTCCACGGATTTCTTCAATATTGGTATAGGTCTGATAATCCCCTGCAATTTGTTGAAGGTTCTTAATATCCATAATGGAAATGACCAACAATTTATTATTTCCGACAGATGTAATACTTCCCGCAACCACATATTGAGCACCAAGTTGCTTGCCTATAGATACAATAGTATCCGCATCCGTCATGCCTGAATTCATTTGGAATCCTTGTTCGCTGCTGATTGCACGGCTGATACTCGTTCGCGGTATAGGATTAAAATGTTCGTTGAGCCTTGCGTCAAAAGAGAAAAGTTCCGCTATTGTTTCTCCTTCATCACCTTGGCCACCAGTAAAAGGCAGTATTGCAAGATTGTCTTTTGCAAAAGTATACCCTATAATTATTGCAAAAAGGCACACCAGAATAAGATGCTTTTTCATAATTTTCAACTCCTTTATATTTACTAAAATGCATTATTCTGCATTTTTTACTAAATTAACGAGAAGTTTTGTGACCATTTGACCAATGGCACATAACTCCTTTTTAAGAGGATATAAGAACGGGCCTTCACCTCCAGTAATGCAGTTAGGCCGTCTCAAAACCACCCCTACTCTTTTTGCCTCAGATTTTCATGTTTTCTCCTCCACATTTATGGCTGATTTCTCTCAAAATTCCTTAAATTCCCATAAACATGATGTAATAGGTCATTATAACATGATTTCATACTTCATTGTCAAGGCATATTAGATGCTTAAAATGACATAAAATGACATAAAATGACCTGTACAGACATATGACAAACATACGGAAACTTTTGGCTACTAACATAAGAACTTTCAGGAAGGAATTGGGGCTAACCCAATCCAAGCTTGCGGAACGGGCAAATACCGCCACTCGATATATTGCAATGATTGAAGGGTGTAAAAATTTT
>WQXQ01000057.1 GCA_009784775.1 Treponema sp. | reverse complement strand
GTTCCCATGCTTCCCAGTCCCAGTCCACCGGTTCGGGGCTGCCCTGTGCGTTAGTGGTAATTTCTTTATGCCATCCTGCGCGGCGGCAGGTATCGTACCAGTCAACGCCAAAATTCCACCGGCCGTTCAGGGACTCCCCTTTACGGCCTGCGGTATTAATCAAGCCGCAGGCCGTAAGTTTTGGCGTCCGGTAATTCGCCTCGTAAGCGACGTCATGTATATTCGCCTGATAATTTCCGGCATTGGTTTCCATTAAAATCGAACCGATAGCAGGATATTGGCAAAATTGAAAAAGCCGTCTCCAGCGTCAAATTTAAACATATTAACATTATTTTGACCGGAGATAACCCCGCATACTGCCTGAAATTCCACATGTTCATAAAGCCTAAAGGTTAAACCAAGGGATAGGACGGTTTTAGCGCCGTCAGTTTGGCTTACGGTGGTTGCTTCGGTATTTCGGATGTTTTTTTCCGATGATTTTTTCAGAGTACCCAAGGCATAGTCTTTTGTTTCTTCGGTTACCCAATATGGGTTACCAAAACTGATCTTGCTGCCGGCATTCAGGAACAAGGTATCGGGAATAATCGTCCACTGCATACCCAAATCAAGTGTTGGCTCAAATGAAAAAGAGCTTAAGTCTGTAGATTTGTTGTTCTTTACGTACTTACCATCACCGCTTGTTTCCATGATATTTCCGGCCCTGAAGGTTAATTCTTCTTTTTTCTCTTCAGCGATGGTTATTCCCAAACCGAATCTTGAGGAAAGTTTAATATTATCCCCTTCCCATGAGACACCCATGGAAGGAGTAACGGTGTGGGTGGTTTTGTTTATTTTATTGAATACATTCCCGCTGGTACGAAAGTCGTATCCCGGATCTAATTTTTTTGTCCGATATGTGCCTTCTCCAAACTCGTCTTCTGCGACAGGATAGCTATACTCGTTACCAAGGGGCGTGGAAAAGTTGAATCCGTATTCTAAGTCGGTACCCAGACGAAAACCATCTTTCTGGCGCAGGGTAAAACCGCCTGCAGCCGCATTGATGCCCAGAGAAAACGTATTTTGTGATCGAAAAATTTCCCGGCCCTTGGTCTCTCTGAGTACTTCAGCAGGAAAGGTATTGTAATCCTTTTTATACATTTCCGACTCCATAACGTTCCGGAAGAAATCCAGGTCAACTTTTAATTCGGGACGGATACCTTTGCCGGGAATAAGGTCCCTTGCCATCCCCCATGCGATGCCTGGGTTAATATGACCTAGCTCAAATCGGGAATTTTTATAGTATTCATAAAATTCGTAATGACTGCCGATTCCAGTTGCAAAATCCTCATTGAGTTTTACCGACTGAAGGGTATGCACATAGGAAAGCCGAAAGCCCATGTCCGCGATACCAATGAGGAGCGCTGTCTCGTTGTAGTTTCTGGGAACATTATTTTCATTAAGAAAGGGAAGACCTTGGTAAATCTTCATGGTCTTGCCATTGATGTCTTGTACGGTGTAATCAAACATGGATCTGCCCGGTGACATGAAGCCAAGGTATTCCCACGCATTGCCGCCGTAGTACAAGGCTGTATACAGATCGCCAAATCTGGCGGCAACACCCAATTTAGCTGCTTCGGCCGGTGAATAACGACCGGCAGGGAATGTTTCTCCGGTAACACCGGCAGTATAGGAAACAACGCTGAAAAACTGGTTAAAATCAATGTAATTATAATAGCGCGTGGACAACAAATTGTCCGCATCGCTGCCGAATTGTCCTGCCGTCGCCTGACTTTGAGGCGAAGTTATCAGTACAGGACTTGCATGTATGGTCCATCCCATGACCAGCAACAGGATGATAAATTTTTTTACCATAATAGTATTCTCCTTAAATCAAAGGATGCTGGCCTATTGGCTAGAATTTTATTATCGCCAAAATTTGGGAAAACACAAACAAACCGTCGGCGCTGTCGCTGAATACATTAATGCCGTTATTGGAGGTGCTAACCCCGCACATTGCCTGCAAGCCTATGTTTTTGACCGGGTTAAAGGTAACGCCCAGCGTTAATGTGGTTGCAGCGCCGTCAAATTCCCGTTCTTTCTTTGTTGCAACAGGGATATTTTCTTTTTTACCGTCTGTATATATCTCTGTTTTGGTGGTGGACAGTGTCGGTCCGCCAAAATCAATACCACAGCCGGCATTCAAGAAGAATTTTTCAGCAACGATTGCCCATTGCATACCCAGGTCGAGAGTAGGATTAAAAGAAAAATAGCCTGTTTTATCTGCAGGGCCATCCTGTATCAGTTTGCCGGAGTTATCGGCTTTCAGTCCCAGATGCCTGCTGCCGCCGAATCCTGCATTCAGACCCAGTTCTGCCGAAAGCTTGACTTTTCCGCCTTCCCAGAAAGCGTACAGGTACGGAATAACATTATGTCCGTGGCCGCCTTCTTCTGCCAGACTGCCGCCGGTAGTATATTTGCCCTTATAATTTTTTCCGCTTCCCGGCTCATCGGGGTTACCAAAATTGTATTCATTGTTGTATGTTGTCAGACCAAGCACATACCATAGATCCAATCCAAATGTAAAACCATTCTGTTCTACCAAAGACAAACCGCCTGCAGCCGCAGTCAAACCTACATTGAAACTATTGTTTGATCGTTCGATAACTTCGGCACTATAGTATTTATCAACCAGGTCGGGCGGATCGTTTTCGTCTGCAATGTTTATCTGCGCATACTTATACTGTTCATATTTCCGGTAATCACGGTTAAAACCAAAGTCAACATATACATGGGGCTGAATACCTCTGTCGGTCAAACCCTTGGTCATTCCCCATGCGAGTTGAGGGGTAAGCCAGCCCTTGGCATCTGAAAAGTTTTTGTAAAATCTTGCGGAGGGGTCTGTGGCTGATCCACCAACCATAAAATCTTCATTCACGCTGCGCGCCTGAAAGTCCGAAGCAAAGGCAAGCCTGAAGCCCATGTCCGCAATGCCGAAAAGAAGCGCAACTTCGTTATAAATGTCAGATTTTTGAGTACTTGAATTAAGGCGATTAATTTGAGCTTCGGAAGCATACCGTTTTACCGTTTTTTTACCCATGTTATAAAAATCCGCTTCTTCTTCTATGTATGAATGAGCTCCCAGCCGCCACATATTGCCGCCATAGTACAAGGCGGTGTACAGATCGCCAAATTGGGTGGCAACGCCGAACTGTGCGCTATGACTAAGGTTATTAAAGGGAGAAAATGCAATAAAGCCAAACCATTTGTCAAAATCTACTTCGGTATAGAGTTTGGGATTTATAAACATATCCGGGTCGCTCCAGAACTGGCCCGCCGAGGCCTGTCTTTCGGACGATTTTACAAATTGAGGCGCCACTTCGGGTCCCGCTGCATACAATCCTATGCCTGCAATCAGTAACAGAGCTGCCGCCATCGTCAGTACAAAAAATGGTTTCCTTGTCATACAATATCTCCTTAAAAATTCATTCTTTGCCTATTATATATTAATAGGCAAAGAGTGTCAATAATTTTTTGGTGGTTTCTTACAGAAGAGGGGGTTAGCCTTTCACCGCGCCGGCGGTTGCTCCCGCAAGCATCCATTTATTGAAGACAAAGTAGAAAATGAGCGGCGGCAGGGCGACCAGCATCATTACGGCAAACTGAACCGCATAATCGGATGCGTATTGGCCTTCAAATCTGACTATTGAGAACGGCAGCGTACGTTTTGCTTCTGTGGAAATATAGGTATTGGCCATAAGGAAGTCGTTCCAGTGGTTCAGGAAGGTCATAATGCCAACAGTGATAAATCCATTAATGGAAATAGGGGCCATTATCTTTCCGATTATGGTAAAGTATCCGGCCCCGTCAATAAAGGCGGACTCTTCCATTGATCGGGGGATGCCCATTAAAAATCCGGAAAATACAATGGAGTTAAACGACATGGTAAAAGCTATATAGGAAATGATCAAAGCTGCATGGGTATCGATCAGACCGAAAAAATTGTACCACAAAAAGTTGGGCAGCAGGGTGGTGTGGATGGGGATGGTCATGCCAAGGATAATGAGTGACCATACAATTTTTTTATCCTGCCATTGCATACGCGTACAGGCATACGCAATACAAAACGGCAGGACTGTTCCCAAAGTAACCGATGGTATAACTATTTTTAAGGTATTGGCAAGATAGACTGCTATTCTGCCGTTCACAAAGGCTGTGGCATAATTGATCCATTGAGGGTCTTTGGGAAAAGAGAGCAGATCGGGACCAAACAGGTCTCCCGATTTTTTTATTGAATAGGTAAATAACCAGATCAACGGGAAAATTTGGGCCAACACCAACGCAAAAAGGATTGCAAAAATAAATCCTTTGGTTATTTTTTTGATAAGGGCATAGCGGTCTTCCATTGTATTTGTTATCATCAATAATGCTCCAGAGATTTTTTGAAAATTTGCTGTACCAAAGCGGTTACGATCACCGCTATTAGCACCAGCAATACCGATATGGCATTACCGTACCCATATTCGCCGAATTCAAACGCCCTTTGGTATAAGTATACGGCGAGAAATTGGGTAGTTCCTCCGGGTCCTCCTCTTGTGGAAAACCAAACCATTTCCATTTGCTTAAAAGAAGAAATGATAACAATAATAACAATGGATTGAATCACCGGCAGCATATTGGGTAATACTACATGGAACAGAACCTGCAATTTGTTTGCCCCATCGACCAAAGCGGCTTCTTCCAGATCTTTGGGAACGGTTAGCAGGCCTGAGTAAAAGAACAGTACTGCCCAGCCAAAACCCTGCCAGATCATAATCCAGATAACGGACCATATTGCCGTTTGGGTATTTCCTAGCCAGGCAAACTCAGCGAATTGTTCAAGGCCAAAAAGCTGGAAAATTTTATTCAGCATACCGTAACGGGGATGAAAGACATTTGCCCATAACTTGGTTACTACTACCAGGCTTAATGTTGCCGGGATAAAATAGATTGTTCTGAGCAGTTGTGATGCTCTTGTTGAAAGTTTTGTCAGCAGTGAAGCGATGAAAAACGCAAATACGTTTTGAAATACAACGGTTACCAAAATTAAAAGTAACACATTGTACAGGGATTGCCAAAAAAGCCTGTCCTGAAACAGACGGGCGTAATTGGCAAACCCAATGAATTTCATCGCGCCAATACCTCTCCATTGCATAAAGCTCAGGTAGAGGCTGATGATCAGGGGGATGACAATGGCAAAGAGCATGATTGCCAGCCCCGGCGCAACCAAAACGGCAATTGTTTTTCTATCGCTGAATATACCCTGCATAAATGGCGCCTGATGTGTCCTTTATAGTTCTTTTGAGGCCTGTTCAGCCACTGCGTCAAGCCTGCGGCAGAATTCTTCCGGAGTAATGATGTTCGAGCAGAGCTGGCGCATCAGTTCCTGGTGCTCGCCATTGAAGACCGAGCTGGAGCGATCCAGGCCGGGGGTACCGGAGGTGCTGGTGGCTTCTGCGGCTATTTGCAGCAGTTTTTTGGCGACCAGTGTGTCATCCGGCCGGGGCTCTACTTTTTGGGCGGGGAAGAAAGCCTGGGTTTCCCAGCCGTATTCGCCGAATTTTTCTCCCAGCAGTCTAAGGTACGCATGGGCCAGTTCCTTGTTTTTGGATCGGGCGGAAATGATATAGTTGCCTCCAAACCAGGCCTGCGTATCGGTGGCTACACCTTTGCCGCCTGCTATCAGGGGGAATTTTATTACGTCAAGGCTGTTGTGGAAACTCTCTGAAAAATTGGCATCGGTTGCCAGACCCATTTCCCATGCGCCCATCATGTACATGGCGGCCCGTTCCTGACCGAACTGGTTGCGGGCATCACCGTAATCTGAAATGGTCAGGTTGGCGCTAAAAACGCCGGCATTGACCATGTTTTGAATATACTGGGCGGCCTGAACAAAGTCGGGATCGGTGTATGTAACCCCATCTTTCCGGTCGATGGCGGCATGCAGTCTGGTAAAATCTCCATTAATACGCTGGGCAATACCGTCAAAGAATATGCAAAGCGGCCAGCCTTCCATGCCGTTGGTGACCATCGGTGTCACATTAATGGCCCTGAAAGCGGGTACAGACGCGATAACGTCTTCCCAGGTGTTTGGCAGCGGCACGCCGGCCCTTGCAAACAGGCTTTTATTCACATAAATGACCCAAAGATCGGCAGATACGGGAATTCCATAGAGTTCTCCGTTATATTCGCTGGATTCCAGGGCGCCGGGCATATAGCCAAACTCGGCAAAATCGTCTTTATTGAGTTTTTCCAGTAAACCGGCCTCAACCAGAGGCACCATTCTGCCGGGGAATGTCCAATATTTCATGATATCCGGCAATTTGTTGGCAGTAGCGTAGATTTTAACTTTTTCCTGCCAGGGCTGATCCTGATAGCTTTCGGTGACGATTTTCACATCTTCATGGATTTCCAGGAATTCTGCGTTAACCCGCTCCAAAACCGCGCCAACTCCGGAATTCCGATCAGGATGGTTGTCACCCATTTTCAGGGTTGTTTTGCCGGAATCCTGACATCCGGTAAAAATCAACGAAGCGGCGATACAAAAAGCCGCCAACGCTCCAATACTCTTTTTCATACTATTTCCTCCACTTTTAATAGAATAAACCCAGTGTATCATACCGTAATTTCTTTTGCAAGTGCTTTTTCTCCCGATTTATTGCGATTAAGGGTATTTTGGGATATACTCCCATTAATATGTATTCTTTGGGCATTGATAATGTGATTATTGTTTCCGGCAATTTTGATTATGTGCCGTTCAGAGGGGCAGTGTGTGTGCAGGATGGGCGTATTGCCGAAGTTCGCCGCCACAATGGCGCTGCAGTGTCCAGGGACGAATGTGCCGAATGGATAGATGGCGGCGGCAGGATACTTATGCCCGGCCTGGTGAACGGCCATTGCCATGGAGATATGACTCTGGCGCGCGGTCTGGGTGACGACATGACCCTGGCGGAACAAATCAAGGCATTCGATTCCCACAATTGGTTCTACCAATACATTACCGATGATGATCGGTACTATGCGCGGCAGTTAGTCTACTGCGAAGCGCTTTTGGCCGGCACGACTTTTATCTGCGAAAATATGTACTGGGGGCTCGGCGAGCGATCGATTCAGGCGATGCAGGAGACCGGTATCAAAGGCGCGTTAGTTGAAGATATACGTCTGGATTTTGCCGATTCCGATTCGCTGGTTTCTGATTCGGTGCTCAAGGCATTTTCCGCAGCCTGCCGCGCGGGCGGTCTGGTACCCGTTATCGGGCTGCCGGCTGAGGAAGATTTTGAGACAGAACGTCTGCGAGCCATGTTTGCCAAGCTCAAAACCATTGACGCCCTGCAAACCATGCACCTTGCGGAGAATCAATGGCGGGTTGATATTATTGAAAAGAAATACGGCATGAGGCCGATAGAGTACCTTGCCCATAACGGTTTTCTCCATGATCGGTTTATTGGTTCCCATGTCGTTTGCGCTGCCGAACATGAAGTTACACTGCTCAAAGATTATCAGGTGAAAATTGCCAATACGCCGTTATGCGAAATGAAAATCGCTGATGGTATTGCGCCCATTCCCGCAATGATCAGGCAGGGGCTTGCTGTGGGGCTTGGTACGGACGGCGCTTTATGGAATAACAGCAATGATATTTTCAGGGAGATGAAGGGGATGGCTTTATTGCATACGGTGCATGGCGGGATTCGTTCCCTTTCCAAAAAAGCCATTTTGGATATGGCCACCACCGGCGGCGCGGCGGTTTTTGGCAAAGCGACCGAATTCGGCATGATTAAGGAAGGAATGCAAGCTGACATGATCCTGATCGATGGTAACAAACCGCACCTGCAGCCGTTACTTTTGGGCGCGCATGAAAATGTTGTCTCGGCCATTGTGTTCAGCGCAACAGGCGCCGATGTAACGGACGTATTTATAAACGGCAAACACCTGGTCAAAGACGGCGTGTTGACTACGGTTGATGTTGCTGCGCTTATGCAAAGGGTAAGGCAGACAGCGGAAAGAATTGCAAGTTTACTCTAAAAATTCTCACACCAAGAACACGGAGGACACAAAGGCACGGAGGAAGATTGGAGATTGAAACTGCGTAATTTCTTTGTGTGAAAATTGCAAGTAAAATTTATTCTTCGGACTTGGTTTCTGCAGCAGATGGCGGCGGGACTACGATGTGGATTCGCTCTATTGATTGTGCTTTGCCGTTGGGGGCGATTTCTATGTATACGCCTTGCAGGATGGGCTGCTCCCAGGCTTCTTTGGTCCAGTCGGGAATGCCGGTGAGGTATTCCTGTATGCGGGAGGCAATTTCGCAGCCGCCGATGGATTCACCGGAGCCGGTGCGGCCCGCGTCGCTGATGACGGCGGTTCCGCCGGGGAGTATGCAGGCATCGGTGGTTTGGACCCTGGTGTGGGAACCAATGACGGCGGAACAGCGGCCGTCGGCGGCAAAAAACAATGTTTTTTTTTCGGCGCTTGCCTGGGCATGAAAGTCAACGATGACGTACGGCGTTTCCTGGCGGAGCCGTTCCAGCAGCGCGGGCAGGAACGCAAAAGGGCTATTGCTGTGAAGCCTGCCAAAGCCGTTTTGCCCCAGCAGTACCGCCACGGCTATTTTTTGATTGCCGGCTTTATATATCCGCGATCCAAAACCGGGGGCATCGGGGTTAAGGTTATCGGGCCGTAGAACATAGGGAATTTTTTCAATATTTTCGGTCAGGTCTTTTTTGTAGAAACAGCACTCCCCGGTGGTTAGTACATTGGCTCCCAGTTTGTGCAGATAGGCGGCATGGTTTCGCCCCAGACCGCTGCCGCCGGTAGCGCCATCCGCGCAGGCAATGCAAAAATCCCAGGGATAGCGGCTTTTTAATTCCGGCAGGGCTTTTTTGAAAGCATGTACGCCGGCCTTACCGACAAGTTCGGCAATATACAGAACTTTCATACCATTGGCCCGCGTTGACCGGAAAGGCCTGACAGGGCGCGTTCAAATTCCGCTGCGGCGCGGTAATCGCCAAGCTCCCGGCAGGTGTCTCTCAGGTTAAACAGGGCGTCATAGTAATGCGGCATAAGGCTGACCGATTCTTCAAAACAGGAACGGGCTTCTCCGTAGTTTCCTCTGGTAAACCATAAAACGCCCAGGTTGTTCCAGGCTTTGGGGTCATCTTCATTATGAGAAAGCGCTGAATGATAGCAGTTTTCGCAAAGGTCGAATTCTTCCAGTTCATAGTATATGAGCCCCATCGAAAGCCAGGCTTCGGAAAGACTGTCATCGATATGTAATGCCCGGTGAAAGCTGTCAACCGCTTCTTCGTAGTTTCCGGTGCGCTGCTGGGCTATGCCCAAATTTAACCACAACAGGGGGTTTTCAGGCTCTATTCCCAGCGCTTTGCGGAACAGGGGGATTGCGTCATTGGGTCGATTTGCCTCGGTAAGGGCTATGCCGGAACTATTCAAAAGGGCTGCGGTTTCCATGGTTTTCCAGTATAACTTAGGAATCCGGAGAGCCAAGGAGTATACTGGAGAAAGTTATTCTTTCGTTGGTATTGGTATGATTGCTCGTCAGCTTAAGCCGTTTGCTATCGATCCGATTAAATATGATATATACAATGTTACTGTTGTTATGTGCGTGATGGTATGTGTTTTTTTTGGATATGCTTTCGTCATTATAGTCGAACAAAGTTGCAGTACCTTCGGTCCAATAGATAGTCGAGCTTCCGCCATAACCATTGTTTTCGGTTGCGTGGTTTTCAAAAAAGATCGTTATGTACCCGTTATCCACTTCTACTTTGGAAACATATATTGATGCCCAGGAACCGTTGCCTGCTCTTCCCTGGGGGCGGGGGGAAAGGGTATAGGTTCCATTTTTCAGTCGTGCAAGTGTTTCAATGACGTCTTCGCAGGTTGTCATGGTTAATGCAATAATTGCCAGCGCGATAATGCCGAGCAGTTTTTTGGTGTTTTTCATACAGTTCTCCTTAATACCTACTATACCACATTTCTCTGAATATTTCAACTGTTCCGGCGCTTATCTAACCACATCCAAAATAATAGCATTAAACGGGAATTGACCCAGTGAATGACTTTTTCTATAGTATAAAGGGGAGTGATATACATATGGTAGAAAAAAACAGTATAGCGGCGGAACGGTACGGCTATGATTTTGTTGCGGGAGCGTTCTTGCCCCCCGGTAAAGATGAATATTGGCTGCGTAATGCCCAGTTAGAGTCTCTGGGAATGGTTAAAAAAAATTGGCGTAATCCCACACCCGCAGAAATTGAAATATTGCTTCAAAACAGGAATTACTGTTCCGACTGGAACCATTTTCTGGTCAGCGACCCCTTTGATCCAACGCTGATTCGCAATTCGAATTTTTACGGACTGGTTCGGCTGGGGACTTTGCGCAATGTATTTTTGAAATATCATGATTTCTGCATACCTTCCGGCATACGAAACAGTACAATCATTTCCTGCGACATTGGTGATGATGCTGCCATACAGGACTGCGCATATATCTCCCATTACATTATTGGCGCTGATTGCGTATTCTCTCGTGTTGATGAAATCCAGACAACCAACCACGCCAAATTTGGCAATGGCGTCATTAAAGACGGCGAAGATGAAAGTGTGCGCGTGTGGATAGATGTGATGAACGAGGCGGGCGGGCGTTCGATACTTCCCTTTGAAGATATGATAGCTGCCGATGCCTTTCTCTGGGCCGCGTACCGTGACGACACGGCCATGATGGACAGGCTTGCGCAGATTACCCAGGAGCAATATGGCAGCTACCTCGGTAGCAGCTACCGGGGTAACCGGGGCAGCAGCTACCGGGGCAGCTACGGAATAATTGGCTCCGGCTCTGTGATTAAAAGCTGCGCCATTATCAAAGATGTGACAGTGGGTTCCTGTGCCTATATCAAAGGGGCAAACAAATTAAAAAATTTGACGATACTTTCTTCCGCTGAGGAGCCAACCCAAATTGGCGAGGGAGTGGAACTGGTAAACGGCATTGTAGGTTATGGCTGCCATGTGTTTTACGGCTCCAAGGCGGTGCGTTTTGTGATGGGCCGGAACAGCAACTTAAAATACGGGGCGCGGCTTATCCATTCGGTGCTGGGTGATAATTCTACCGTATCCTGCTGCGAAACATTGAATAATTTGATTTTCCCCGTACATGAACAGCACCACAATAACTCGTTTCTTATTGCCAGTCTTGTGCAGGGTATGTCCAATATGGCGGCAGCGGCCACCATCGGCAGCAACCACAACAGCCGGGCCAATGACGGCGAAATACGGGCAAAACGGGGTTTCTGGCCGGGCCTTGCCGTAACACTGAAGCACTCAAGCTGCTTTGCCTCGTTTATCATCATTGCGAAAGGGGAATATCCGTCTGAGCTGAATATCCCCTTGCCTTTTTCTTTGGTAAACAACAATGTTCATAAAGACCGGCTTGAAGTGATGCCCGCCTATTTTTGGATTCACAACCTCTATGCCCTTGAACGCAATTCATGGAAGATCCCCAGCCGCGATCGCCGAAAGATAAAAGTGCAGCATATAGAAACAGATTATCTGGCGCCGGATACGGCGGAGGAAATAATTACCGCCCTTTCCCTGCTGGAAGGCTGGATCGGTGAAGCAGGTTTTTCATCCAGAGATATGATAGGCGCAAACGAAACCTACGATATGCCCAAGATTTCCTGCCGTTGTTTTGAACAGAGTAAACGGAAGCAGATGATCCTAAAACCGCTTGAGGCCATTGCTGCTTACCGCCAGATGCTGCGCTGGTATGCGGTAAAAACCATTGCCGTTTTTATGGACTCGATGCCCGAACTGGATTATAACGGGTTGTGCGCGGCGCTTGGTGCAGATTCACCGCGAATATGCGAGTGGATCAATGTTGGCGGGCAAATTGTGCCGGCTTTTCGGGTCGACGCGCTGCGGCAGGATATAGGCAATGGAAAATACCATAACTGGGACGAGATTCACCGGGTCTATGACCTGTGGCGCGAAGCCTATCCCCTGGACAGAGCCCGTCATGCCTGGGCGGTACTTGCCCTGTTGCAAAGCGGTGTTCCTGACGCGGCGATGTTCAAACAGGAGCTGGCCGCTGCTATCGAAATTCGCCGTTGGATAAGCAGCCAAATTGACGCAACCAGGACAAAGGATTTTAATGATTCCTTTAGAAAAGCAACTTTTCGTAATCAGGCTGAAATGGAACAGGTACTGGGCAAATCCACCGAAAGTCCTTTTGTACGCCTGTCCCATGAGGAAGATCAGCGTTTTGAGGAGCTGATTGCCAGGGTTATGGTTCGCTTATAATCTGCCGATAATCGGTGTATGCACTCTGTCAATTTTGAAGATACTATCTTCATACTGAATATGCGTATTAGAATGATTAAGGATACTCTGCGTTTGAACCCTTCGCCGGAATTATTCCTGGAAAAAAGTGTGGATGATCTGGCGTTTTTGGACAGCGTTTTGGAAACGCTTGCCGGAACACTGGTAAAAAATGACAGCAGCCAGTACAACAGAAACGGCGAATGGGAATATATATCGGATACCGAATGGCAATTCAGCCAAATTCTCACTGAATTTTCCCTTGAATCAAGTCCTTTTTCAATGAATAGCTTTCCTGAAGCGCACAAGCGCATTATGGTGTTACGCAGCCACAGCAATGCCCGCAGAAAGGCGCTTGAAGAAAATAGTGTGGTTACGGAAACTACCCAGACAGAACCGGTAGTCAGTTCCGCCGAGTTGAGCGGCCTTTTGGGAGGAAGCTAAAACGGCACAGGCCAGCTTGCGAATTACCGGAGGGAGTCTCTGCGGCAGGCGGGTGCAGGTGCCGGATGGTGTTATCAGGCCCAGCATGGATCAAATGCGCGAATCGGTATTTGCCTGTCTGGGAGATCTTTCGGGCAAGTCTTTTCTGGATATATTTACCGGATCGGGCATTATTGCCCTTGAAGCAGCCTCACGGGGCGCATCTACTATTGAAGCAGTCGAAAATGATCCGCTCAAACGAAAAACACTCTTGCAGAATGTTTCAATCGCTCCCGTAAGAATTCAATGCCGTTTTATGAGCGCAGAGTTGTATGTACAGCGGGCCAGGAGATTTTTTGATTACATTTTTCTGGATCCTCCGTTTCCCTATCAATACAAATGGGAACTGATGGCCCGTATCGCTGATTCTGCGCTGGTTTCCGATGGAAGTCTTGTTTTATTGCACCGGCCTCGTCAGGATTACCAAAAAGAAGAAATTGCCGGCTTGATACGGCAGGACTCGCGCGAATACGGACGTTCGATCGTTGATTTCTTTGAAAAAAAGTTCTTGCATTTATAAAAATAATGTAGTATACTATAAGTAGTGGTAAAATGTACCATAGGATTATAAAATGGATTATAAAAAAATATTCAATCAGCATCAGGACGAAAATGTTTTTATAAAAACTACTTCCTCTCCGATGGACGGCTCCCAAAAAGCGGCGCTTAATCGCAAGGGGAATATGCTGTTTAATGCCGGAAAAATCGAAGAAGCGCGCAGAATATTCATGACGACCGGCTATTCCGATGGCCTTTCCCGGATAGGGGATTACTATAAATCACAAAACAGGCTTCTGGAAGCCTTGCGTATGTATTGGATCGCGCCGGATCGCAGTAAAGCCGAGCCGCTTTTTGCGCAGGTAGCCGCTGTCGTAAAAGATTTAATTAATCAGGAAGAGGCACCCAATGGATGAGCCCAAAACGCCATCGGCAAAAACACCATCTGTCGAAATTTCTGAACTTTCAAAAAACGGTTACCAACTGCTGAGAGAAAACAAGGTATTTGAAGCCATTGACTGTTTTAACCATATTTTGCAGCTTGATGAGTACAATAACTATGCCCTGGTCGGCATGGGCGATGCCATTCGCAAGCGCGGCGCATGCCGTGAAGCGGCGGTGTTTTACCAGCGCTGCCTGGAACGCTATCCGGGTAACAACTACGCCCTTTTTGGATTGGCCGATTGTTACAAGGCCCTCAATCAATACCACAAAGCTATTGAAATATGGGAGCACTATCTGCAGCACGATGACAAAAATATAACCGTCCTTACCAGAATAGCGGATGCCTACCGTAAAATCCATGATTTCAAACATTCAAAGGCGATATACCTTCGGGTGCTGGAAATGGAAGCAGCCAATCCTTATGCGATTATTGGACTGGGGCATTTGCACTATGATTTCAAGGAATATCAGGATGCCCTGTATTATTGGGAAAAGATGCTGCTGATCGATCCTGACAATGTTGATATTCGGGTGCTTACTTCAATTGGGAATTGTCACCGTAAGTTAAAGACATTTGTCGAAGGGATACCGTATTTTAAGCGGGCTCTGGAAAAAGAACCCAGTAATTTCTACGCCATTTTTGGCCTTGCCGACTGTTACCGGGGGCTTCATCAACAGGAAAATTCTCTTGAATACTGGAACCGTATTTTGGAACAGGACCCCAGAAACAAGGTAATCCTGACCCGCGCCGGTGACGCATATCGAAACATGGAAAATTTTGAAAAGGCGCAGGAGTACTATGAACGCGCCTTAAACATAGAGTTTGATACCTATGCGGTAATGGGCCTTGCCCTTATCTCAAAAGCGCAGGGGCAGTACGATGAGGCGATCAATTCGCTCAGACAGCTCATGCAACAGGATCAAAAAAACTACCGTATTTATCTTGAGATTGCAGATTGTTATGTGAACAAAGGCGACAAACGCCAGGCCGTTGAAACACTTGAAGAATTCCAGCGCCTGGGAATCCGCAGCACCCAAATCAGCGAAATGCTCGAAAGTTTGTAATGGGGATCAGGGACTAGGGACTGGGGACTAGGGATTGCAGTTTGAAGATAGAGCGGGTTTCCAACATGCAAATAGCAGACAACAAAAAAGATTGCGAAGAATTAGATAAATTTTCAAACAATGATCTCCAGTGCGGCGTTGCCGCACCCCCAGTCCCCAGTCCCCAGTCCCCAGTCCCCACACTTAGTGGTTTGCCCCTTGATGAACTCACCAACCTGCTTTCTCCCTTGCCGCGTTTCCGGGCGGTGCAAATTTTCAAATGGATAGCGTCAGGGGTTGATTCGTTTGATGCGATGCACAATCTGCCGCTGCAATTGCGCAAGGAATTGGCGGAACGTTATGCGCTGCGTCCATCGGTGACCGTACAGCAATATAACGGCGATGACGGGACGGTAAAACTGGCGTTATCGTTTGCTGATGGGGCGTTAATTGAAGCAGTATTGCTTGCTGATGGTTCGCCGCAGGCGGCACCGCAGGCGGCACGGTATACGGCCTGCCTTTCCACTCAGGCCGGCTGCCCTGCGGCTTGCGTGTTTTGCAAAACCGGCGCCCGGTTCCTGCGTAACCTGGATTCCGCCGAAATACTGGAACAGTTCCTGCAGCTCAGAGCAATGGTGGACATTGCCAATATCGTGGTTATGGGCATGGGTGAGCCGTTGTTGAATCTGGCCGAATTGCGCCGGGCGCTTGCTGTTATTGGTCATAAAGACGGCATTGGCTTTTCACGTCGCCGCATTACGGTTTCTACCTGCGGTATTGTCCGGGGCATTTACGATCTCGCTGAAGGCTCGCCTTCCAAAGAAGGCGGGCCTGCTGTGCGGCTTGCCCTTTCACTGACTACAGCGGATGAAGCCCTCAGGCAGCGGCTCATGCCGATAACGGCAAGCCAGCCCCTGCGTGAGGTGAAAGAAGCGCTGCGGTATTTTCAGGATCGCAGCGGCGAACGTTTAACGCTGGAAGCAGTATTGCTGGGCGGGATCAACACCCGCAGCGAAGACGCAGAAAGCATTGCGCAATTTGCCAGGGGCCTGGATACGGTTGTAAACCTTATCCCCTGGAATCCGGTGCAGGGCCTTGCATTCGAAGGCAACGCCCTCCGCCAGCCATCGGCACCTGAAACCGAAGCATTTGCCCGCCGCCTGGAAACATTAGGCATGAACGTTACCCGCCGTTACCGCCGCGGCCGCGGCATCATGGGCGCCTGCGGGCAGTTGGGGGGGTAGGGGGGAGGAATGAGAAATGAGAAATTGTGAAAATTTAATACGCTTTCTTATTCAGATATTTACGTTCAATCAGATCTATTGATTTTTGTGTGAGTATTAATCTGTCCTCGTAGCACTCTTTATAAATACGAGGTATTTTTTTCAGGCGGAAATTCATATCATCCATATCAAACGCTGTAATGTCAAAATCTTCAATACCAAGCCATTCGCAAAAGTCTTTGTACTCGGCGCCTTTTTTCTTTTTGAATGGGAATGTGCTGGAATGGTGTTGGGACTATTTTGGGCCTTATAATGCCGATTTGTGTCTATTATAAAAATCCTAAAGATCGCATAAAATATTGCGAAGTTTAGGAAATTCATAAATATAGCTTGACAAAGTATTTAAACCATATTATCCTCATATTTAAGAGGGTATTGTATGGTAACCAGATATGAGTATCTTGTTGAACTGGAAAGGCACAGAGGGAAATCCGAGCTTATCAAAGTGGTGACTGGGGTCAGGCGCTGCGGAAAAACAACGCTTTTACAG
>WQXQ01000056.1 GCA_009784775.1 Treponema sp. | reverse complement strand
GAGTATCTGGCGCGATTGCTTGACAAAAACGGCATTACCGTAAACCGCTGCCTTAAACGGCTGCCGTCAATAAGCCAGAAAAAACTGGGGCGGGAAAACCGTTTTCTTAATCTGAAAGGCCGTATCATACCCATCCGGCAGGTTCCCCGCACCGCCATCGTGATTGATGACGTAATGACAACCGGCTCTACACTTAATGCCTGCGCTGCCGCGCTCAAAGAGGCCGGCACGCAAATCGTATACGGTTTATGTTTATTTTATGATTAATTGGGCTAGTTTTATGGAAAATAGTCTATTTTTCTTGACTATCCAGTATGCTTTTTTTATTTTTTATAATGGGATGTTAAATGAAAATAAAATTCTTTTCAGTGAAGGAGTACACTATGAAAATCGGTTTTAAACTTACACTTATCATGATCGCGTTGTGTTTGTTCAGCATCGCTTCGGTTGGTATTGTCCTGCTTGTCCGGTCGCAGGCCACTATCAGTGATCTTGCCCAGAAAGATGCCATGAATGCCGGTTATGCGTCCGCCGCTGAAGTGGCAGGGTTCCTTGAAAATTACTGGAACACAGTAGAAACCACTGCATTTTTTATGGAAAATTATGAACACATCATACTGAATGACCGGCGGGATGTTTTTAATGCCATATTGCGGGATTTGGTAACCAATGATTCGAATATTGTGGGTGCCTGGTGCGTTTGGGACCCCGATATTCTGGAAGGCAATGACCGGCAATTTGCAGGAACTCCCGGAGCTACCCCTGCCGGGCGTTTCGCCGCGTATTGGCACCATGTAGGCGCCGCCGTTGCAGTAGAAACGCTGGAAGATTTTGATATGCCTGGAATCGGTAATTATTATCAGATACCCCGAAAAAACGGTTATACCACGATTTTAGACCCCTTTATCTATAAGGTTGGGGGAGCCAATGTGTGGATAAGCACTATCGCAACCCCCATACGTTCATTGGACAGCAGTAAAAAGATACTGGGAGTTGTCGGTATTGATATCGGCATAGAAGAGATGCAGCGAATATCCCAGACCAGAAAGCCGTCTGAACACGCCATAACCGCAGTATTCAGCAACGACGGTACCGTTGTCGGCCACTTTGACACCAGCCGAATCGGGAGAAATATGCAGGAAACTGAAACAGATATGGCCGGACAGTATATGGACGAATTCATACGAACCATCAGGGCAGGCAAGTATTTTTCTTTTGTTAATTATATCAAGGCTATCGATTCCCTTTTGCATATTTATGCCATTCCCATAACCATCGCCGATTCCACGACCCCCTGGACCTATGCGGTAGCGCTTCCCGATAAGGATATATTGGCTCCGGTATATTATATGCTGTACATAACCATTGTCATCAGTATTATTATACTTGCCATCGTCATTTTGGCATCGATATTCCTGTCCCGCTCAATAAGCAGACCCATTCTTAGGGTAGTGCATAATCTTAAGGATATTTCCGAAGGTGAAGGCGATTTAACCCAAAGTATTGCGGTCAGTTCCAAAGATGAGATTGGCGATCTTGCCCATTACTTCAACATGACCATCGAAAAAATTAAAAACATGATTATCGTTATCAAGACACAAACGGCCACATTGTTTGACATTGGCACCGATCTTGCCGGTAATATGGCCGAGACTGCCGCGGCAACAAACGAAATTAATGCCAATATCCAGAGCATTAAGGGGCGGGTGATGAATCAAAGCGCCAGTGTCACCCAGACTATCGCGACCATGGAGCAAATTACCGGTAATATCGACAAGCTCAATGAGCATGTCGCTCGCCAGTCCTCCAGCGTGTCTCAATCATCGTCGGCAATCGAAGAAATGATAGCCAATATCCAGTCTGTTACCCAGACCCTGAGCAAGAATGTTAATAATGTCAACGAGTTATCTATGGCTTCTGAGGTAGGCCGTACGGATCTATCCGAGGTGGCGGCAGACATCCAGGAAATTGCCCGCGAATCGGAAGGCTTGCTGGAGATCAATGCGGTAATGGAGAATATTGCCAGCCAGACCAATTTACTTTCAATGAATGCCGCGATAGAAGCGGCCCATGCGGGGGATGCGGGCAGGGGTTTTGCGGTTGTTGCCGATGAAATTCGCAAGTTGGCGGAAAATTCCAGCGAACAGTCCAAGACCATCAGCGGGGTTTTGAAAAAGATAAAAAGCTCTATTGACAAAATTACCTCGTCCACCGATAATGTGTTGAGTAAGTTCGAAGCCATTGATTCGCGGGTAAAAACCGTATCAGAACAGGAAGAAAAAATCCGCGATGCGATGGAAGAACAGGGTGAAGGGAGCAAGCAGATACTGAAAGCGGTTGGCAAGCTCAACGATATTACCCATGAGGTGCAAAACGGTTCATCGGAAATGTTTGACGGTTCCAGGGAAGTAATCCAGGAGAGCAAAAATCTGGAAAAAGTAACCCAGGAAATTACCGGCGGCATGAACGAAATGGCAACCGGCGCCGAACAGATTAATATAGCGGTACATCGCGTTAATGAATTAAGCGGTCAAAACCGGGAAAACATTGATCTGTTGGTGCGTGAAATCTCGCGGTTTAAGGTGGAATAGTAGTTTTTATGGACAGGATTGGCAAAAGTATTGATTCTTTGATGAAGACCTATGGTTCTTACGGCATGGTAAATCATTCGGGGGGAGCAAATCTCCCCGGCAGGGAAAACATTGCCCATATTGTGCGGGGGCTGGACGAGCTTATCTTTCCCGGTTTTCGGGAAAATCAGGGGCTGGATCACAGCAACCTCAAACTTATCACTGCGGAAAAGGTAAACCATCTTGCCCGCGAGCTGATTCGCGAAGTGGAAAAGAGCCTTGCCTTTTTGGCGCGTACCGGCGCTTCAAGCTGCGGTAATGACGGCTGCCACGCGGCGGCGGAAATTGTGGTAGAAAGCTTTTTTGAGGAGCTTCCGGCAATTCGCCACGCTCTGTCCCTGGACATGCAGGCTACGTTTCGGGGTGATCCCGCCGCCAAAAGCGTCGAAGAAGTCATACTTTCGTATCCCGGTTTTCAGGCAATTACGGTTCACCGGCTGGCCCACTATTTATGGAAAGCCGGTGTTCCGCTGATTCCCCGCATGATGAGCGAATTGATTCATGGCCGCACCGGTATTGAGATACACCCCGGCGCCGAAATTGGCGAATCATTTTTTATCGATCATGGAACTGGTGTGGTTATCGGCGAAACAGCGATTATCGGGAAAAACGTTAAACTGTATCAGGGCGTTACCCTTGGAGCGCTTTCGGTGAAAAAAGAAGAAAGCAGCAAGAAACGGCATCCCACTATCGAAGACGATGTTACGATATATTCCCATGCGACTATTTTGGGAGGCTCTACCGTTATTGGCCGGGGAAGCGTCATCGGCGGTAACGTGTGGATCATCGAGTCGGTGCCGCCCAATACAACCGTTTACACGAGGGCGGGCGAGCAGGTTTCGCGGCCGCGCAACGGGGCATAATGAGCGGGAAAGCGGCGTTTGTCGCGGTGCTGGGCCGGCCGTCGGCGGGAAAATCAACGCTGGTAAACCAAATCTGCGGCGAAAAGGTCGCCATTGTCAGCGCTGTTCCCCAGACGACCCGCAATGCCATCCGCGGCATTGTTAACCGGGAACAGGGCCAACTGGTATTTATAGATACTCCGGGCCGTCATAAATCCGAAAAAAAAATCAATAAAAAACTGATGGATATTTCCGGGAAGGCAATGGAGGATTCAGATATGATCCTCTATGTGATGGATGCCTCCCGTCCCCCCGGCCCTGAAGAAACAGAGCTTGCGGCGCTTCTGGTTCCTCATGCGCCGCGAGTGGTTGTTGCAATCAATAAAAAAGACTGCGCCAACGCGGATTGCGCCGGCGCCCGGGAATTTATTGCGAATAACGGTCTTGATGCACAGCGCTGTTTTTCGATTTCGGCCAAAAACAATGAAGGTATTGAGCCATTGCTGGCGGCATTATACGATCTGGCAGAAGAAGGCGAGCCGTTCTACGGAGCGGAATATTACACCGACCAGGAAGTTGATTTTCGCATTGCCGAAATTATCCGCGAGCAGGCCATTAACCGCCTGCGCGAAGAATTGCCCCATGCCCTGTATGTTGCAGTAGCCGACACCGAATTCACCGGCGATGATCCGTCCCGCCAAACGCTGTGGGTAAGGGCCTTTATCGTGGTTGAGCGGGAATCGCAAAAAGGCATGGTAGTGGGTAAGGGCGGCGCCATGATCAAGGCCATTCGTCTTGCCGCCCTCAAAGAACTGCGCCAAATATTCGACTGGAAGATCGACCTGGATCTACGGGTCAAAACCGGCAAAGACTGGCGCCACGACGACAAAACCCTCCGCCGCTTAATAACGTAGGATATTATTTGAATTTTTTCACACGGAGAACACGGAGAAACACGAAGGCACGGAGGAAGATAAAGAAAAAAAAGTGAAGAAGACGCCGTGATCTGTAGTACGCCGCCACTCACTTCTTTTCTTCTTCCCTCCGTGTCTCCGTACCCCCGTGTCCTTTGTGTGAAAATTTGCGAGTAAATTTAATCTTTTATTCTAAAGAGCCATTTGAAGAATTGGATGATGGCATTGAGTATGCGGCGGAAAAAACCCGGGTGCTGCAAACGGTACATGCGTCTGGTTGCTTCAGCTGTTTCCTCAATGGTAAAATCGCGCCGCTGTACATTTTCTTCGATCTCCAGTTCAAGCCGGGTAAGCTCGGTGGGGTTTTCCAAAATCACCGCATTAATGGTTCGCCAGCCCAAATGTTTTGCCGCTTCAAGCCGCCGCCCTCCCGCGATAAGCACGTTTTTATTGCTTATGACAATGGGGTTGATCTGGCCGTAGCGCTTCAGGCTTTCTGCCAGCGCGTCTATATCGCCCAAATCTTTGCGAATCCTTTTTCTGGCTATAATATCTTCAACAAGTACCTGCATATGCTCCTTGCCCTTTAATCCAATAGGGGGTTGTATGCGGGAAGATCCAGGCTATAGCCGGGCTCTTCATCCTGTATAGTCATTATATCACTTTCGGCCGGAATTTCAGTCACCATTTGCTGAAAATCAATAATCGGTTCAATGACTGTTTCCGGTTCGATGGTGTTTCCGGTTATCAATTCATGTGCCGTTTCCGTTATGATTGCAGCGCCGGGCGCCTCCGGCATGGGCTCATGCGTCTGGATTTCCGGTTCAGGCGGCGCTGTAAACGGTAGATCATCCCCATCCAGCAAAGGGTTGTTGAATGACCATTCAAGCGGGCTTTGTTCAGGAACGCGTGAGCCGGGATTGCGGTTTGGCGTGTTGGGCCTGCGGTTCGTATTTGTGCCGGGATTGCGGTTGGCTGGATTCCGGTTATTTTGATTACGGGTATTGGGAGGTTCCGGGAAAAGATCCGTTGGCAGGCTGGGCATGGTAAGATCGTTCAGAATGGCGGCATCGTCTATTCCCAATGTGCTGCCGCGCATGGTATTGAACGATGACCATGAGCTGTTACCGTGTATGTCGCATGACTGAGAAGGCTGGGTTCCGGAAAGGAAGGGAAGGGTAACCTCGCCTCCGCTGCAGGAGGCATTTTTGAGCAGCCCTGATTTTGCGCAAACCGTTACCTCGATGATGCCTGTTGCCGGGCGGGCAAAATCCCTGCGGGGAAGTCCCTGATGAATTGCCCGCATATAGTCGCCCCACACCGGACCTGCCAGGGTAGAGCCGGTAAGCTCGACGCCCAGAGAATTACCCGGTCTGTCAAACCCAAACCAGATTGCCGTGGTGTAATAAGCGCTGTATCCGACAGTCCATGCGTCCGACCAGTTTTGCGGAGTACCTGTTTTACCGGCCATGGGCATGGTAAATGATTTGCCGTTTTCATCCCTAAAGGTAAATTTTGCGCCCCATCCGGCGCCATTGGCAAGGCTTCCCTCTTCTACGGTTTTCTCCAGGATTCTACTCATAACGTATGCATTTTGTTCGCTGATTACCTGAGTGTTTCCCATGCGCCGTTGCTGCAGGCGCAGTTCCCGCTCGACGTCCAGCACTACCCGGCCGTTTCGGTCTTCCACCGAACGAATGGCGATGGGCGTGACATCCCGGCCCTGATTGCCGAAAATGGCAAAAGCCTTTGCCATGCGCATCGGTGAAGTAGAAATGATGCCCAGACCCAGCGGGTATACGCGGGGGAAGCCCCGGCGAATCTGGTTCTGGTCGGTTATCCCCAGCAATGCCGCGGATCGTTCAATTGCCGGGTCAAAACCGATGGTATCCAGTATTTTAAGGGAAGGGACATTCATGGATTGCGACAATGCGTCGTAGAATAACACCGAGCCTTTCCACTCGCCCCTGAAATTCAGGGGAATATACGGAGTGCCGTCTTCGTTATAGAATACAATGGGCACGTCATAGATAAGTGTTCCCGCCGTGTATTTTTTTGTGTCAATCGCCGCGGAATAATACAGCGGCTTGAATGCCGAGCCCGGTTGTATATTGGCCTGAGTTGCCCGGATAAGCTGATTCGATTCATCGTACCGGGAGCCGCCGATAATGGCGGTAATATAACCGGTCTGGTTTTCAATGGAGATCAGCGCTCCTTCAACGACCGTTTGTTCGGTACTGCGCCGCAAATTGCCAAATCCGGTATTGGTGATTATCTTGAGGTCCTGTATGCCAAAGGCCAGAGCTGCCATATCCACAATGGGATTTATCGTTCTGGTATAACGGGAAAGGGCTAATTGTTCGTTTTGTGCCGAGGATGTTGCATGAATATCGTATAAATCAAAACAGAGTGTTAAAAGATCCACAATGGGGATGTAGATTTGCTCGGCCTGAGTGTTACTTCTTCCTCTGGAGCGGTTAAATTCCCTGTTTGCTTTGGCAAGCCCCTCTGCCATAAATTGTTCCGCAGCCTCCTGATGACGCAGATCCAGCGTTGTATGCACCGTATAACCATCGCGGTAATAATCCATGGAACCGTACATCATGTTGTCCAATTCCCGGCGGACATATTCGCTGAACCAGGGGGCTTTATCTTCGCGGTGGAAAAATGCCGCAGTGGAAGCGCGGGTATAATCGTAGTTGTCCCAGTACTCGGTAAAGGACGCATCCGCCTCTTCTCTGGTTGTATACCCGAATTCAATCATCCGGTCGAGTACAAAGCGCTGGCGGTTCATGGCGACATTGGGATTGCCCAGGGGGTTGTACCGCGCCGGGCTGGAAAGCTGGATTACCAGCAATGCCGCCTCGGCAAGGGTTATTTCTTTGGCGCTGCGGCCAAAAAAATACTTGCTTGCCGCTTCGACCCCATAGGTTCCCGGTCCCATGTACATATAGTTAAGGTATATTTCGAGTATCTCATTTTTGGTATAGCGCCGCTCAAGCTGTAAAGCCCACCACAGTTCCTTTATCTTTCTGCGATAGGAACGCTCGCCGCGGTTTGTGTATAAGGTTCCAGCCACCTGCTGGGTAATGGTAGAGCCGCCGCCCATGGGCTTTCCGATAAGCTGGCCAAAAGCGGCGCGGATTATGCTTCGTATGCTGTATCCCCGGTGGCTGTAAAATTGCGGATCTTCCCGCGCAAGTACCGCATGAATGAGGTGCCGGGGCAATTCACTCAGGGAGACCAGCTCCCGTTTTTCATCGGCTGAAAACTCGGTGATGAGGATTCCGTTGATATCGAGTATCTTTGTTGGCAGCGCGGGGGCAAATTCAACAAAATTTTCCTGGTTTTTGATATTTCTGGTTTCCGCCAGAGAAAGTCCCAGTCCTATACCGATGATCACCGTAAAGATGACCGTAAAAACAACGAGAATTTTAACACTGGCGCCGGAAACCAAGGAACCTCCCCCATGTTTTCCCATAAATATAGCCTATGGGAGCTTGCCAGAAAAGTCAACACCCCCCCAAGTATAGTTTTTTCTTGACAGCAGACTATACCCATGTAATAATTAATAAAGGGTTGTATGAATACTTTTGTTATTGTAGCCATAGTGGCCGTTGCGGCCGTCATAATCCTCTGTTTGTCAATACAACTGTATCTTAAAAACAAAACCATACAGCGCATTGCCAAACGGCAAGCGGAGGCGGAAGCTGCCAACCGCGCCAAATCCGGCTTTTTGGCAAAGGTAAGCCACGAAATACGCACCCCGATGAACGCTATTCTGGGTATTACCGAAATTCAAATGCAGCGCAGGGAATTGCCGCCGGAAACGCTGGAAGCCCTGGGTGAAGTGTATAATTCGGGTTATGTACTGCTCAATATTATCAATAACATACTGGATTTATCCAAAATAGAAGCGGGCAAACAGGAATTGATGCCGGTTATCTATGATGTCGTCAGTTTGCTCAATGACACGGTACAGTTACATGGAATGCAGTATGACAGTAAACCGATAGAATTTATTATTCAGGTCGATGAGCATATACCGTCAATGCTGTTTGGTGATGAATTGCGCATCAAACAGATATTAAACAATCTGCTTTCCAATGCGTTCAAGTATACGAACAGCGGCGAAGTTTTGTTGTCGGTTTCTGTTGATACGGCAGCAGAGGCAGGCCAGATAATACTTGTTGTGTGTGTGCGCGATACGGGACAAGGCATGACTCAGGATCAAGTAGGCAAATTGTTTGACGAGTACACCCGCTTTAATCTGGAAGCCAACCGTACGATTCAGGGTACCGGCCTTGGTCTGACTATTACGAAACAACTTGTCGCCATGATGGACGGCGAGATTTTTGTGGAGAGTGAGCTGCATAAAGGTTCGGTATTTACCGTGCGGCTGCCGCAAGGTACCGTTGGCAGCGAAGTATTGGGGCAATGCCATTTCGGCAAAACATCGCTGCTTAAAAAACCTCCGTTGGTTATATGCGACTATATGCCCTATGGCAGGGTTTTAATTGTGGATGATGTGGAATCGAATCTGTATGTTGCCAGAGGTTTGATGCTCCCTTACGGTTTGTCGATTGAAACGGTCACCAGCGGATTTGATGCGGTTGAAAAAATCAATAGCGGTATTACCTACGATATTATTTTTATGGATTACTATATGCCCAAAATGGACGGTATGGAAGCGGCCAAAATAATACGCAGTTTGGGATATACCCATCCCATTGTAGCGTTAACGGCGAACGCTGTGGCGGGGCAAAAGGAAATGCTATTGGCAAATGGTTTTGACGGTTTTATTTCCAAGCCGATAGACCTGCGCCAGCTGAATGATACACTGAACAAACTGATACGCAATAAATACCCGGCTGAAACGGTTGAAGCGGCGCAGCGGCTCAAGGAAGAACTGGCGCATCACCGGAGCGATAGCGCGCCGTTGTCACCGGTAAATCCGCAATTGGCGGCGATTTTTATCCGGGATGCGGAAAAGGCCTTTGCCGTACTGGAAACATTACAAAGGGAAAAATATCGCAGAAACGATGATGTTCAGACTTTTGTCATCACTATACATGCAATGAAGAGCGCGTTGGTCAATATTGGCGAAACAGCGCTGCATGACCATGCGCTCAAATTGGAACAGGCGGGGCTTGAACTCAATATTGCCGCAATAGAGAGTGAAGTACCGGTTTTTTTGAACGCCCTGCAGGCAGTGGTCGATAAACTCAGGCCAGCGGCAGATTATGGCGCAAACCATTGACACAACAGAAAAAAGGACGATATACTCAACATGAGCCTTGTGGACATCTTCACACGGCCCCTTCGTCTATCGGTTAGGACATGAGATTCTCAATCTTAAAAGACGGGTTCGATTCCCGTAGGGGCTATTGCAAAGAAATGAGGAATTAGAAATGAGTAATGAGAAAATTTTCTATTCGCTAAAGTATTCTATCAGGGTGGTGATGGGGGTGGGGGCGAGGATTTTTTCGTAGTTGAGGAAGGGAAGGGCTACAATGCCGAAAATTTCCGGGACTTCGGCGCCGCCGGCAGTGAGTATTTCGCGGGCGGCGTTTAAGGTGCCGCCGGTGGCAATCAGATCATCCATCAACAGTATGCGTTTGCCCTTGGGAACATCAGCCTGATGAACCTCAATTTCCGCCTGAGCGTATTCCAGGTCGTATTTTTTTGACAGGGTTATGCCGGGCAGCTTGCCTTTTTTGCGGATGGGAATAAGGGGGATTTTCATGTTGACGGCAAAAGGGGCGGCAAAGAGAAAACCCCGCGCTTCAATGGCGGCAACGGCGTCAATCTGTTTATCTTTGTAAAGCGCAATCATTGAATCAATACAGAAACGAAATGCCTGCGGATGTGCCAGAATGCTGGTGATATCGTAAAACAAAATTCCTTTTTTGGGGAAATCGGGAACTTTTCGGATATGATCGTCAAGATTAAACGAACTCATGGTGTTTTCAGAATGCCTTGTACCCAGTTTTGCAGTGTTTCACGGTCTGCGGCGCCGTCTTTTACCAAAAGGGGCTTGCCGGCAACGGCTTCGCTGTCTATAACCAGTGCAGAAAGGTACTTGAGGGCATTGTCATCGGACGAGAACAGGCCGCATGGCCGTCCTACCAGGTTGATATGCTGGAGCAATAGTTCCAGATAAGAGAATGAGGAAGGCGTTGGCGCCTCGCAGCCCAGAAAAAAGGCACAGCAAGGGAGGAGATCGTTACCGGCAAAGCGCTCCGCATCAATTGTTTGCGCTGAGTAGCCGGGATACCCCTCGATAATGGCGGCAATATCGGCGGCCATTTGCTGCATTGAGGCGGCGGCATCGGTGATAATCAGTATTTTATTGTTTTTCTCTTCCACCACTTTATAGTCTAGTATTTTTCAAAATAAATGTCAAGAAGTCCACGCTGACTTTGTCCGTACTGACTTGACATTAATGGCAAAAAAGGCTATTTTACAGGTAACTGCGGCCTTGGTGGAACTGGTAGACACGCTAGCTTGAGGTGCTAGTGCGGAGACGCATGGAAGTTCGAGTCTTCTAGGCCGCAAAAGTTGCTAATTCCTTATGTAGTAAGGAATTAGCTCATTTGGATTGGGTCGGTATGCCAGCTATTTCCAGGCTTAACAAGAAACTTCACGAGGCTTTTGGCGGTAAAGTTCGGGCGGAGCTTGCAGGCGGTGTCCTGCGCCTGACCGGCGAGCTTGCTGACTGGAAAGAGGTGGTGCGCGCCGGGCGTATGTCCGTCAACAGGAAAAAATACGGGCTTATCAACGATATTGTGTTTACGGGCGCTTCCATACCGCCGATGAAAATGCCGGCGGCGGCGGACAAAACGCTTGAAGGCCTGCAGCCCGACGTAATGGTCATCGGCGGCGGGGTTATTGGCTGTGCCATAACCCGCGAGCTGATGCGGTATCAGCTGGATGTGCTGCTGGTCGAAAAAGAGCACGATGTGGCAACGCACGCATCCGGGCGCAACGATGGTATGGTGCATCCGGGCGCCGATCTGCACAAGGGTCTGCTCAAAAAAACATACAACGACCGGGGGAACCGCATGTATCCGCAGCTCTGCAAAGAGTTGGGGGTGCCGTTTCGGTATTCGGGGCAATATATTTGTTTTACCAGCAAGCGGGCACGGATCGTCGGCATGGTATCGCTCCTGTACTGGAAACTCAAAAAAGTACCTGCCGAGTATCTGAGTCGCAAAAAACTGCTCAAACGAGAGCCCTATGTTGGCGAGAATGTGAGCTGTGCGCTGGGTTTTCCCAAAACCGGGCTGGTGTGTCCCTATGGCCTGACCATTGCATTGGTTGAAAATGCCGCGGCAAATGGCGCAAGGGTTTCGCTGGATACGGCGGTAACCGGCATGGAAGTTGCAAACGGGAAAATCACCAGTGTACTGACGAATAGGGGCAGGGTATATCCCAAGCTGCTTATCAATGCGGCGGGAGTATTTTCCGAGGATATTGCAAAGATGGCGAATGACCGTTATTTTTCGATACATCCGCGCAAAGGCACTGTTATGATATTCGATAAAAAGTCGGCGTTCAATGTCAGCTCTGTGGTCGCATCGCTTGACCTTGCGGCGAATAAGGCGACCCATTCCAAGGGCGGATGTATCTTATGTACCGTGGACGGCAATGTGCTTGCCGGCCCGGATGCCGTGGAGACCTATGAACGGGAAAATTTTGCAACGAACCGCGAGAGCGTCAAAGCGATACTGGCGAAACACAATAAAGCGATTCCCGGCATCAGCGAGCGTGATATTATCACCTATTTTACCGGCGTGCGGGCGCCGACATACGAAGAAGATTTTTATATAGCGCCGGGTAAATCAACAAAGAACATTATTCACGCGGCGGGAATTCAATCGCCGGGCCTCACTGCCGCGCCGGCCATCGCCGCCGATGTGGCGCAATGGGCGGCGGAATACCTGAACGCCGGTTTGAACGGCAACTTTAATCCCATCCGCCAGCCCATCGTCCGCGCGGCGGAACTGCCGGAACCGGAACGGGACGCGCTCATCAAAAAAGACCCGGAGTATGGCATTATTGTCTGCCGCTGCGAGGAAGTGAGTCGGGGTGAAGTGCGCGACAGTCTGCGCCGCAGTGTGCCCTGCGATACGATAGATGGCGTTAAGCGCCGCGTCAGGCCGGGGATGGGGCGCTGTCAGGGGGGCTTTTGCAGTCCGCTGGTGGCGCAGATAATTGCAGAAGAGCTGGGCATTCCAGTGGAAGCCGTCAAAAAAGGCCCCCACGACAGCCCGATTCTGTTAGGCGACAACAAGGTGACGGTATGATAGCGGCGTATTACGATGTCGCCGTTATTGGCGGGGGGCCGGCGGGCCTGGCTGCGGCGCTGTCTGCATCGGCGGAGGGAGCGAAGGTGCTGCTGGTTGAGCGGGAGGCCAAGCTCGGCGGGATACTCAAGCAGTGCATCCACGACGGGTTTGGGCTGGTACGCTTTGGCGAAAAGCTGTCCGGCCCGGAATACGCCCACCGGTTCATTGTGCAAGTTGAAAATAAAGAAGAAAACAGTAACTCGCAGAATCTTACGCAGAGACGCGGAGGCGCAGAGATCGCAGAGGAAGAAAAAGGGGGGGGAGCCGCGTTATTGCTTAATATGTCGCTACCCACCTCTCTTAATCTCTGCGCACTCCGCGCCTCTGCGTCTCTGCGAGAGTCCTCTTCACAAAATGGCATTAGGGTTGCGGTGCAGACGTTTGTTACGAGCATCGAAAAACGTGAATCGGGGTTTAGGCTTACCTTGGTAAACCGGGATGGATTAAGCCGCACTGAATGCAAGAGCATTGTGCTTGCCTGCGGATGCCGCGAACGCACTTCCCGGCAAATTGGGGTGCATGGGCGGCATTGCGCCGGGGTGTTCAGCGCCGGCACCGCCCAATACTTCACCAATATCCTTGGCAAGCTGCCGACCAAACGCTGCGTGATACTTGGTTCCGGCGACATTGGGCTGATTATGGCCCGGCGGCTCAGACTTGAAGGGGCGGAAGTTGTTGGCGTTTATGAGGCCAAGCCTACACCGAGCGGCTTAACGCGCAATGTATACCAATGCCTTGAAGATTTTAATATACCGCTGCACACCAGCAAAACCGTAACGCGCCTGTTTGGTGATGGGCGTATCACTGCTGTGGAAATTGCCGATGTCGATGAATCGATGACACCGCTGCCGGGTACCGAACAGCTTATCGAATGTGACGCGCTGATATTATCCGTGGGGCTTATTCCGGAAAATGAACTTGCCGAAAGCCTGGGTCTAAGCCTTGACCGGCGCACCAATGGTCCCATCGCCGACCAATACAACATGACCGATCAGCCCGGCATTTTTTGCTGCGGCAATGCGCTCCATGTGAATGATCTGGTGGACTATGTGTCGGAGAGCGGCGAGGCGGCAGGACAGGCGGCGGCGCGGTATGATCACACACGCACGCGCGATTATGCAAACCTTGAGGCCGGCGCCACCATACTCTACGCCGTGCCGCAAAAAGTCGCGCTGGACGGGCTGGATACACCGGTCACCGTATACTTTCGCTCAAAAGCGGAGATGGGTAAAACGCGTCTGTTGGTTACGGCTGACGGCAGGGAAGTGTACCGCAAAACCTACGCGCGGCTTCGTCCGCCGGAAATGGAACGGCTAACACTGGATTGCAGCGTTATGGCGCTCAAGCCGGGCAGTACCGTATGCCTCAATCTTGAGGAGGCGGAATAATGGGCGCAACACAACTGACCTGTATCGTATGCCCCATAGGCTGCCGCATTACCATTGAATCGCAAAACGACGTATACACGTTTTCCGGAAACCGCTGCCCGCGCGGCGCCGAATTCGCCCAAGTCGAACTGACCGCTCCCACGCGCTCGCTGACCACAACTGTACGCACCATATTCCCCGAAATGCCGGTATTGCCGGTGCGCACCGCAGGCGAAGTTCCCAAGGCGCTTATCCCGGCAATTATGCGCGAACTGGCAAAGGTCGTGGTAAGCGAGCGAATACCCATAGGCGAACCGGTGGTTCGTGATGTACTGGGAACCGGGTGTGATATTATAACGACGAGCGGAATGTTTTAACAAAAGAACAAAGGGGGGAAGTATGAAAAAAATGGCATCGGTTTTTTTGTCGCTTGTATGTGTCTTTTTGTGTGCCGCTTGTTTTAGTCCGTGGAAGGGAGACAGCGGTACCTTTTCCATTGGTATCGGCGGCAGCGGAAACGCCCGGTTTTTGACCCCGGAAGAAACAGCCCTGCTTGACCATACCATAACACTGCAGGGTCCCGGCCCTGAACAAGTTGCAGCTATCAGAGGCGCCAGAACGGTTGATTTTTCCGTAGAGCCCGGCCTTTGGACTATATCCGTAAAGGCATTCCGGAACGGGAGAATAATAGCCCAGGGATCCAGAAGCGTGGAGATCAAGCCGGGACCTAACGGCGTTATTGAGATATTGATGGTCTTTGTGACCCTTACATCGTCAACCGGCATTGAAATGATGCCAATACCCGCAGGCAATTTCTTGATGGGCAGCCCCGCAAATGAGCCTGATCGTGCTTCTATTGAAAATTACCGGACCGTTAATGACGGTATAGTAACAATGAGCGGCTATTGGATGAGCAGATATCAGATAACGCAGGAACAATATGAGGCAGTGATGAATACAAACCCAAGCGCATACAGTTCCGGCGGTTTAAATGCAGCTGCGGTAGCAGAATTAGACACCAGTACATTTCCTGTTGAGAGAGTAAGCTGGTATGATGCACTCGTATTCTGTAACAAGCTCAGCGAGATGGAAGGTTTAACACCTGCGTATGAGATGCAGACAGGAGCTAATCCAAATATATGGAGCACCGATCCAGTTGATTGGGGAGATATACCAATAGCCATTAATGCAAGATGGGATGCCGCTCGAATGGTAACTGCTTCTACTGGCTACCGTTTACCCACAGAAGCGCAATGGGAATATGCCTGCCGTGCCGGGACAACGACAGCATTTAATACCGGAAGCAATACGATTAGCGACTTCACCGGTTGGTATAATGAAAATAGTGGGGCTCAAACTCATCAAGTTGGGTTAAAACCACCCAATGCGTGGGGCTTGTATGATATGCATGGTAATGTGTGGGAGTGGTGCTGGGATTGGTTTGAAAATAATTACCTGGAAGAATCGGATGATCCCGTAGGACCAAGTACCGGCACTCAACGTGTGTACCGCGGCGGGTCGTGGGAGAATAGCGGGGGGAATATTCGTTCTGCCGTTCGGTTCAGGAACGCTCCGACCGAAAGATCAAGCGTTCTCGGATTCCGCATCGTGCTACCGTTGTAAAATAATGAGCAATGAGGAATGAGAAATGAGAAGAGTGGTTCGCAATCTGAGCGTATTGGCAACCAGCTATGCCCGCAAACTATGTCTCATTCCTCATTCCTAATTTCTCATTGCTGTGGTATAATTCCCTTATGTCAAAACCGTATAAGGGCTTTGAGCCAAAATGGATCAGGGGCGAATTCCCCAACAATTCATACCGTTCGGTGTTCAAGTGGGGTGCGCCGCTGGAGATAAAGGCGCCCAAAGAGTCGCTGTATAAAGTACTCAAAGAAAAATTTGATCTGGACGATTCCTTTTTCAACGAATATAAAGTTGACCTTGGTTTTGATGAGGTCAAACTGGACATTCCCTGCGGTCTGAGTGGTGCGCAGCTTAGCGCCTTACGCGCCATAGTCGGCGATGAATATGTCCGAACGGACGATTATGCACGGGTATCCGTGGCTTACGGCAAAACAATGTACGATATCATGCGGCTGCGCGAAAAACGCCTCGACTACGTTCCCGACGCCGTTCTCTATCCCGATTCCAAAGCGCAGATCGAAGGCATCGTGGCGTACTGTGCCGCCGAAAAAATCCCCGTGTATGTCTACGGCGGCGGATCCTCCGTTACTCGCGGGGTGGAGTGTGTGAAGGGCGGCGTGTCGCTGGATATGCGTCTGCGTTTCAATAAAGTTGTCCACTTCAACGAGATCGACCAAATCATCACCGTCGAGGCGGGAATGTCCGGGCCTGACCTGGAAAAAAATCTGAACGAGGCAGTGCAGCGCTTCGGCGCGAAACGGGCCTACACCTGCGGCCATTTCCCCCAGAGCTTTGAATATTCAGCCGTTGGCGGCTGGGTGGTAACGCGCGGCGCCGGGCAGAATTCCACCTACTACGGTACGATTGCCGATATCGTCATCGGGCAGGAGTACGCGACTCCCGCCGGGAACATCAAAACCGACTGTTATCCGCGCAAGGCCACCGGCCCCGACATCGG
>WQXQ01000055.1 GCA_009784775.1 Treponema sp. | reverse complement strand
TACCAAAGCGATAAATCCGACAAGTTTGTGTGTGTGTTTCATACTGAACACTCCTTTTTATTTTGTAACAACCTATGGTTGTCATTGGGAGACTCTTTTCGCTTTTTTTCTCGCAGAGGCGCAGAGGCGCCAAGAACGCAAAGGGGAAGAATGGTTGGGTGCGGCGTGATGAGTAATAACGCGGATTCCAATCCCTTTTCCTCACTTGGCGTTCTTGGTGAGCTTCGCGCCTTGGCGTAAGAAAATGGGAATAATTGAATTGACTTATATCTATATATTGGGGGGGGGGATAGCGAGGGGTGGTAATACAGCTCTCATTATCTTAAACTCCCAGTATTTTGCTGTATGCGTCCAGTGCGGAATCGCCTGAATTGCCTGCCAGTACTTTTTTGGTCAGTATTTTGCCAAGCTGTACGCCTTCCTGATCAAAGCTATTCAGATTCCACACAAAACCCTGGAACATTACCTTGTTTTCAAAATGGGCAAGCAGACTGCCCAGGGCTGCAGGGCCAAGCCGTTTGCCGTAAATAAGACTGGAAGGCCGGCCGCCGGGAAAATTTTTGTTCAGATTGGCGTTGTCGCTTTGGCCTTTGGCATAGGCAACAATCTGCGCGATAAGGTTTGCATTGAGCTTGGTTTGGCTGACAGAACCGTCGACACTGACATCATCGCCCTTCTGACTTTCGGCAAAACCGATAAATTGCAGGGGAATAATATTGGTGCCCTGATGCAGCAGCTGATAAAACGAATGTTGTCCATTGGTTCCCGGCTCGCCAAACAATACCGGCCCCGTGTTATACGAAACTGGCTGACCGTCGCGGTTCACCTGCTTGCCGTTGGATTCCATGTCAAGCTGCTGCAAATGGGCGGGGAAGCGGGAAAGGGCCTGACTGTAGGGCAGCACTGCCGTATAGGGATAATCCAGAAAATTGCGTTCCCACACGCCGATCAAGGCATCCAGCATGGCGGCGTTTTTAAGGAGATTCGGTTCAAGCGCCATTTTGTCCGCTTCCGCCATGCCGGCAAGAAATTCCCTGAACACATCTGGTCCAAAGGCAAGTGACAACACACAACCACCCACCGCCGACGCTGACGAATAACGGCCACCGATATTATCATCAATATAAAATGAATCGAGGTATGCGGGATTGTTGGCGAGAGGGCTTGTTTCGCTGGTAACGGCGACCATATGTTTTGCGCAGTCAATGCCTGCCTTTTGCAGTTTGTCTTTGACAAAAAGTTCGTTTGCCAGCGTTTCCTGCGTGGTGCCGCTTTTGGAAACCAGCACAAAAAGACTCTGCTCCAGAGGCACGGCGCTCATCACCGCGGCAGCATCATCCGGATCAACATTGGAAATAAATTGCGCGTTCAGCTTTTTTTTACCTTCTGCCGCAGCCCAATTGTCCAGCGCAAGATACATTGCCCGCGGCCCCAAGTCGGAACCGCCAATGCCAATCTGCACTACCGTGTTAAAAGCCTTGCCGGTACTGCCTTTGTATGCGCCCGAATGGACAGCGGTAGAAAAGGCGCAAAAACGCTCTAATTCTTTCCGGTAAAATTCCCCAATGTTTTTGCCGTTTTCGATAACCGGTTTTCCCAGCTCGCCCCGCAGCAGTTGGTGTAACACCTTGCGCTTTTCACCGGTATTGATCATTTCCCCGTCAAGAAGGGCTTTATATTTGGCAATGAGCTCCTGTTCATCGGCGAGGGCCTGCAGCAGATTCAGCGCCCCTTCGTCCACAGCCTTTGCTGCCCAGGAATAACCAAGGCCTGCTGCCATTGGCGTCTGGCACTGCCCGACTCGTTCGGCATTAAGCGCTGCCCTGAAATCGAAACTTTTCTGTGCCGCAGCATGGTTCGAAAGCCGTTGATATGCGGTCGTTTTATCAAAATTGGTGTATTGCATTTTTTCCTCTCTTTTAGGGGTTTTCTTTATTGTATGATAATTATGTTCTAGTGTACAATAGACCTATATGGGAAATGCAGATATAGGTCTTATTGGGTTGGCGGTAATGGGCGAAAATCTGGTGCTTAACATGGAAAGCAAGGGATTTTCAGTGGCCGTGTACAACCGAACAAGCTCAAAAGTGGATGATTTTGTCCGGGGCAGAGGAGCTGGTAAAAAAATTATTGGCTGCCATAGCCTGGCAGAATTGGCGGCACATTTGATCCGCCCTCGCAAGGCTTTTATTATGGTGAAAGCCGGAGCCGCAGTAGATGAAGCCATAGAACAACTTTTGGAAGTCCTTGAAAAGGGTGATATTATTATTGATGGCGGTAATTCCAATTATGTGGATTCGATCCGGCGCGCCGCTTATGTTGAATCAAAAGGGCTGTTGTATATTGGTACCGGGGTTTCAGGCGGTGAAGAAGGGGCCTTGATTGGACCTTCGGTAATGCCCGGCGGTTCCCCTGCGGCATGGCCGGTGGTAAAACCTATTTTGCGGGCAATTTCCGCCAAAGTTTCCGAAGGAAGCCAGGTTGGCAATATCCCCTGCTGTGAATGGGTTGGCGAAAACGGTGCCGGGCATTTTGTCAAAATGGTTCACAATGGCATTGAATACGGCGATATGCAGCTTATCTGCGAAACCTATGATCTGATGAAAAATGTGCTGGGTCTTTCCAGTGATGCAATGGGTGATATTTTTGAAGAATGGAACAATGGCAGTTTGGGAAGCTACCTTATCGAGATAACCAGAGATATACTTCGTTATAAAGATGATGATGGGCAGCCTCTGGTTGAAAAAATTCTTGACACCGCCGGGCAAAAAGGCACGGGCAAGTGGACCGGCATTGCCGCGCTTGATCTTGGTGTGCCGTTAACCCTCATTGGCGAAGCGGTTTTTAGCCGTTGTCTTTCCGCCGTTAAAGATGAGCGGGTGCGGGCATCAAAGGTTTTTTCAAAACCAAAAGTTGTACCTCCAGCGGCGGGCTTTATCAAAGACCTGGAAAAAGCGTTGTATGCTTCAAAAGTAGTATCGTATGCCCAGGGCTACCTTTTAATGCGGGAAGCGGCAAAAGAATACCAATGGAATCTTAACTACGGCGGCATTGCATTGATATGGCGCGGCGGCTGTATTATCCGTTCCGTTTTTTTGGGTAAAATAAAAGAGGCGTTTGACAAAAATCCGAATTTGGAAAATCTGCTGCTTGATCCATTTTTTACGGGAATAATTGAGGATGCGCAGGATTCATGGCGGCGGGTTGTTGCAACGGCAGTACAGAATGGCATTCCCACTCCGGCATTTGCCAGCGCCCTTGCCTACTTTGACGGTTATCGCAATGAACGGCTTCCGGCGAATTTGCTGCAGGCTCAGCGGGATTATTTTGGCGCTCATACCTATGAACGCACCGACAAGCCCCGCGGCGAATTTTTCCACACCAACTGGACCGGACGTGGCGGTATGACAAGTGCATCAACATATACGGTGTAAGGAGAGCTTTTTGTGAATATTTTGGTTATTGGGTCGGGGGGGCGGGAACATGCTCTGGCTTGGAAAATTGCTCAGTCGGAAAAAGTGGTGCGGGTGTTTGTTGCGCCGGGGAATGGTGGGACTGCGACAGAATCTAAATGTGAAAATGTTGCGTTGACGGGGCAGGATGACCTTGTACAATTTGCCCTGCGGGAAAAAATTGACATGACCGTTGTTGGTCCTGAGCAGCCCCTTGCTGAAGGTCTTGCCGATGCATTTCGTGCGGCGGGGCTTGCCGTGGTTGGCCCCGGCAAAGAGGCGGCGCAGCTTGAATCCAGTAAAATCTATTCCAAGGCCTTTATGGAAAAATATGGAGTCCGTGCCGCAAAAAGCAGCAACTTTACCGATCTTGCATCGGCCCGAACTTGTGCGGCAGAACATTTTTCCGCCGGTACAGCTCCCTTGGTGATAAAGGCCGACGGTCTTGCCGCCGGAAAGGGCGTTGTTATTGCGCAGAATGAAGCTGAGGCCGAAACGGCGCTTGCCGCTTTTATGCAGGATAAAAGTCTGGGTGATGCCGGAACTTCAGTGCTGTTGGAACAATTTCTTACCGGAAAAGAAGTTTCGGTACTGGCAGCGGTGAGCGTGAGCGGCGGGAAAGGCTTTATATTGCCTTTTATCTCTGCGAGAGATCACAAGCGCCGCTTTGAGGGAGGGCAGGGGCCGAATACCGGCGGCATGGGAGCTATAGCCCCGGTTCCCGATTTTTCACCGGCAGCGCAAGACGATTTTATCCTTTCGATTTTAGAGCCAACACTCAACGGCATGAAAGCCGAAGGAATGGATTACCGGGGTTTTATCTTTTTTGGGCTGATGGTGTCGCCTTCGGTTGAAGGCATGGCAGACCGCTGTTATTTGCTTGAATACAATGTACGTCTTGGCGATCCTGAAACTCAGGCCGTATTGCCATTGATGGATTTCGATTTGGTTGATCTCTGCACCGCTATTCTGACAGGGCAGCAATGTTCCCTTGCCTGGAAACAAGGCGCGGTCTGCGCTCCAGTCGCCGTAGCGGATGGCTACCCCGGCTCCTACCGCAAAGGCGATGCCATTGCCATTGATACTGCCGCGCTCGAAAAAGCCGGCGCGCAGGTATTTATTGCCGGCGCAAATCAGCACGACAACGCCGGCCTCTGCACATCAGGCGGCAGAGTGATGGCTGTTTCTGCTTTTGGCGCAAATGCCGATGAAGCTTATGCAAAAGCGTATCAGGGGCTTGCGGCAATTGGTTTTGAAGGCATGGGTTTTCGCCGCGATATTGGGCGGGAATGAAGCCGGGAATATATTGACATATGCAGGCAAAAAACGGATACTTAAGTTTGGAAAAACAATGGTTCCACGATGCCATTGTTACAAAGAAAAAGACTTGAGGAGGTTCTTTATGAAAAAATGGGTACATTGTGCTTTGGTGCTGCTCGTAGCTTTCGTTATTATTGGTTGTGGGTCTTCCCCAAAAGCTCCGGTTGCTGCTCCGGCAGGTCCGGAACTTGGCGAGCCCACCGCTTTACAAGAAGCATTGAATTTGTTGGATCCGGTTACTGTGGCTGGGAATGAACTGAAATTTGAGTTTGGCGGCGATGTTTGGATTGCAACAGTTGATGGCGCGAATTTCATGGCTGGTACTTGCGAAACCGAAGAGACTGAAGAAGGCAGCACTCTGACACTGAAACAGACACACCTTTATTCGGCAGAGCAAAAACCGGTAGTTGGCGGGGATATTGGATGGGTAAAAACACCCGGACCCGATATTGTACTTGAATATATCGCAGGCCCCCCAGAAGCGCTTAGCGTAAAATAACATATTCATTTTTGATCGTGGAAAATGATTAAAAAAAAGACGGGCTTTTTAGCCCGCCTTTTTTTTGGTTCAAAGTTAATTAAAACTGTCTGATGGGACGTACCTTATAATCGCTGTTATGGTATGAAGAATCATGTTTTCCATCTTTAAAGTCAACATGGTGCCACCAACCTGAATTGTTGGTGATAGTTGATGTCCAATACTTTTCATTTGAGAAATTACCCACATTCTTCATGTGCAGGTTACCATACATCCAATTCAATTCATCTCGTGAAGGCAGAAACCAGTCAGAAAAACCGTTCAGTGTAAAGGTATCACAAGCCTGAGCTGCCCAGCCAAAACCGCCGCCTTTACTTCTTGCTTCTACCATTATCGCCGCGGAATTTGTCTTGCCTCTTCCAACATCACGATCCTTGGTATCATTGGTGCTGGAGAATGCTTCTGTTGCGGCTTTGAGTCTTCGATCTAAATCGGTTGGGGCTGCTTCCAGATACCGCCATCCGCCGGAGGTGTTACCCTTATCGAAGAAAATAAGTCCGCCCGCAGGGCCGGTGTCGCCAACTTTGTAGGCTACTGCTGCGGGAGCAGCTGCCGGAGCAGCTACAGGCGCGGGAGCCGGTGCCGGAGGCGGCGCAGGAGCAGCCGCTGGTGCGCGTGCTGGCGCGGGGGCTGGTGCCGGAGCCGGAGCCGGTGCCGGAGCTGGAGCCGGAGCCGGAGCGGCTGCGGGAGCCGGAGCTGCGGCCGGTGCCGGAAGCAGGTCTTCGATTTGCTTGCTGTCCCTGATACTGAAATCAGTGGTTGACTGCACAATGCCCGTAGCGACATTTATGAGTCTGGTTCTGAGCCGGTAATTATTACCTACTTTTACCAGCGAACCGGTTACCGCAAAATCAGCGCCTACCGTTCTGCCAATTTGCCGGGCATTTGCATCACTTACTTCACTGGATGTGTTCAGTTTCATGTCGGCAAGGGCCTTGTCAATATTTTGTCTGGCAATTAACGTGGGAATTCTGCTTTTTTCCAGAACTACCGCCATTTCCCTCAGAATATGGGCGGTAAGATTATTCCCGGGTGAATTAAAATTCACCAGAGCAACCTTGGGTGCCTGAATTTTAAACGTAATGTCACTGCTCGCCTGTTGTATAGCTGCTTCAAGATTAGCTACGTTTGTTTGTCCAGAGACTGCAACAATACATACAATCCCCAGAATCGCCAGCACACAAAACTTTTTGACCAAATTCATGATATTCTCCTCTTTCCGTATACGGCGGAATGGATTCCGCCATTTTTACTTAAATTCGTGAAAAACTTTCACAATAACAATATATACCACTTTTCTGGAAAAGTCAGCTATTTTTCTGAATAATTAAAAAATTTTTTAAGGCAAATAGTAGCGTAATTTCTCCAAAACTTCATCAAAATGTAATGGTTTGCCCAGGTGGCTGTTCATGCCGGCGGCAATACATCGTTCAATATCTTCCTTAAATACGTTGGCAGTCATGGCGATAATGGGGATGGTTTTGGCTTTCGGGATTTCCAGCGCCCTGATACGGCGCGTTGCCTCATAGCCGTCCATTTCGGGCATTTGCAGGTCCATAAAAATCAAATCGTAGTTATCCGGCGTCGCATCGAACATTTTGACGGCTTGGACGCCGTTTTCCGCACAGTCAATCTCCAAAAGCGTTGGTTCAAGCAATGCCGCTACAATCTCGCGGTTTATATCCACATCTTCGGCCAGTAGTATACGGCGGCCCTTGAACAGACCGTTAATATCCGGCGCTGCCATTGTACCAGCCAACAATTCCTGTTTTTTGCCGTTACCCCGTTTTACCCGAATGGTGAAGGTAAAGGTTGAACCTTTTTCCAGTTCGGATTCAACCTGAATGGTCCCGCCCATCAGTTCCACGATGTTTTTGGAGATAGCAAGCCCCAGTCCTGTGCCTCCGTATTTGCGTACGGTACTGTTTTCCGCTTGTTGAAATGACTGGAACAGACGGGTTTGCTGTTCAGCGCTTATCCCGATTCCTGTGTCGCTTACCGAAATCCGTATGGTACAAAGACCGTTTTTTTCTCCCAAAAAGCGCGTGTCAAGATTAATGGAGCCTTTTTCATGGGTGAATTTAACCGCGTTTCCCAGCAGGTTGGCGATAATCTGGGCAATGCGCTGCTCATCTCCAATCAGGATTTTGGGAATTGATGTATCAATATGAACAGTGAGTTTTTGCTGTTTTTCATCCACACGGAAGTTAATGACATTTACCACCCGTTTCAGCATTTTTTCAAAATTAAACTCGTCCGGCGAAAGTTCAAATTTGTTGGCTTCTATTTTTGACATATCCAGAACATCATTAATAACGCCTAACAAGTGGGTAGATGCGTCTTCAATTTTGCTCAACGCATAATCTTTGCGTTCCTGATTCTTTGCGTTTTTGATTAATGTCGTCATGCCGATTATCGCATTGAGCGGGGTGCGCATTTCGTGACTCATGTTGGAAAGAAATTCGCCTTTTGCCCTGCTTGCCATTGTTGCTTTGTGCAGCGCGTTTTTGAGCATGGTATTGTAAATGTCGCGCATAATAACGCCGGCGATAGTGCTTGCCGTCATGGCGACAAAACTTTTCTCGTTTTCCGTCCACTTGCGGGGCGCAAAACGATGTTCAACGCTTAAAATCCCCCACAAACGGCCTTCAACATAAAGCGGCGCACAGATAAACGAATTGACATTGACGGATAACAGCGATCGGTAAGATTTATTCGAACTGGCGGCAATATCCTCACAGGCAAGGATGGGTAGTGTAGCGCTTTCCGGCAGGCTTTCGGGGAAGCAGGCTTTTGTTGTTGCAAACAATGTGGATTTGATTATATGCGGCGGCTGACCATCGTCGGACCAATAATATGCCGGCTGAATCTTGTCATGTTGGTAATCTACGCTAAAAAGAAACACCGCAGACACTTTGTGATAACGTCCCAATTTGGTGATGGCTTCTTTTACATATGTCTGCGAATCGCCAGACGCAATAAAACCCCGTGAAATTTCGGAGAGCAATTCTTGCTGATCCAGCCGGATTTTGAGCAATTCGTTTTGTTCGCGTATGCGTTTTTCCATATCGGCGCGCATGACGGTGTTTGCGCACAAAAACGCCGCCGAACGCATCATTTCAACGCTGTCTTCATCAAAATAGCGCTTGATATGACGGTCTTCAAAAAGCACAAAGCCCCAAAAAATATTGTTGATAATCACCGGCGCGACAAATGCCGACACAACGCCGAACGATTGCAGCATGACAGCTTCCGGCATCAAATGCACCGGACCGTTAATTACTTCATTGGATGCCAACAGTTTTTCCCAGCGCGGCGCAAATTTGGCGTAGGTAACATTTTCCAGTCCTGTAGTTGGTTTTGTTGTACCGCCGGCTTCCTTGTCCCAGCGGTAAATCTGCGATGAGTGTAAACCATCGCTCATATTAAAATTGCGCCATACAGAAAGCCTGTCTAAATTTGCCGCGTTAACAATTAAACCCATGCCCGAGTTCATCATATTCTCGAATGTTTCCTCGCTTTGTGAGAGAAACTTTATGGCCGTCTTGTGTAACGTATCGGTTATGTTTTTGCGGCGTTTAAGCGCTTCTATGGATTCACCGATATTATGCGTCATTTCATTTCGTATAAATGCATTCGCGCACAAACGTGCCGCCGAACGCAGCAAATCCAGGCAGTCATCGTCAAAATACCGGTAGTTGGTATGGTCTTCCAAAGTGACGATACCCCAAAATTCGCTATGGGTAAAAATAGGTACAAACAATATTGTCTTAATGCCGAATAATCCGCAAAATTCCGCTTGATCTTCGATCATCTCCTGTACATTGCCATGCACACATTCGCCATTTCTTAATATTTCCAGCCAGCGAATCACCGGCGGAACATTGGGCAATTCCAGTAACGTTTCGTCTAATGCAACCGTTTTACCGTAAGCCCAAACATAAATTTGTCCTATGCGTCCGCTTTCTTTGTCCAAAAGCCGGTAAACGGCAATGCGATTTAGTCCCGCCGCTTCCGCAACTGGCTGCAGACCGCTGCATACTACCTCGTTAAATGATTGTTCGCTATGGGAAGTAAAAATGGCAACTGTTTTATTCAAAGCGCCGACAATAGCATCGCGATATCCCGCCTGACGAACGGGCAGATTAGGCGTATGTTTTTCGGCAGCTTCTTTTTTCTCCATATATATATATACTACTAATATACTAACGTATATATTGGAAGTCCAGCATAATTATTGTGTTTTGTTTGGTTTATAGTATAAATATTCATACATTGCCGCCGCCGCTATGACACTTCTGCCATAATTTCTGGTTTCTGAAAATTCTACTGTTTCCAAAAACAAATCCGGCGGCAATACGGCATTAACGGAGAGATTAGCTGCCCCATGCCAGCGGCGGACACGATTCATGCCGCCATTGTAGGCCAGCAATGCCAGTAATGGATCACCCATTCGTTCGTTGAGATACACAAGATAGCTTGTGCCAATATGAATATTTGCTTCTGGATCACGCAGATTAAGGGTTAGCGCATCGGTGTAATCAGGCCCTCCCCGGCGGCGGATGCGGCCGGCGAATTCTTCAGCGGTGGCAGGCATAAGCTGGGTAAGGCCGACAGCTCCGGTACGGGAAACAATGGCGCTTTCAAAAGCGCTTTCCGTGCGGATAAGGGCAAACAGTAACGCCGGGTCGATGCCTGTTTTTTCCGCATATTGCTCAATCAGTTCTTTGTATGGCCGTGGATACAGCAGTTCCAAATCCGCTCTTTTTGTTTGATAACCGTCCCGCCTGGTATAGAACGAAGCCAGCCGTATGGACTCCTGATATTGCCCCGCCGCGCCCAGCGCTGCGGCAATGGGGCGCAGTTCATCGGAAGAAAGGTTTTTTTCCATTGCCCTGATATACCGGGGCGCAAATTCTGCCGCATTATGTTCAAAAAAGCCAAGGAGAAACCGCATACTCTCGGATTGATTCTTTGCCGGCGGCGGCTTTGTCGATGACGGTTTTGTTTCCGTCAATGTCAGAAATGGCTCGTTAAGGATGGCAGCGCTGAGAGACCGGTAATACAATGCATTATGCGCGTTATAGGCAATGCGCATATAATCGCCGGCATTGTTGTGCTTATCTGAAAAGAACCCTTCCTCAATCGCCCTGCCGATTATCCATGCGTATCTTGCCGTTATGACATTGGAACGATCCTTGAGTAATGTAAAAACATATGCGATATGTTCCCATTGCTTTTTGAGTATAAGCTCGCGGGTCAGTTTGTCCACCACATCGGAAAAAGAGGCGTCATCATTCCACATGGGAATATATGTTTTCAAATACGGTATTGTGGTATCAGGACCCTGGGCAAGCGAGGAATCCAGAATGTACCAGATACAGGCATCGGTTTGTTCGGCTGAGACTTTGGGGGCAAAAACCAGCGCCCGCTCAAAAAGCGCAATATTTGGCTCCCCGCGCTGCCGGGCTATACGCGCGGCAAAAAACAACAGCCGGAACCGGATAATGTGTTCACTATCTGCCGGAATGACAGCAGGAAAAGTTTGTTCCCATTGCAGAAACAGGTCCATTCCCTCTGTGCCTGTTGCCGTATACTGGAAAGTTCTTCCCAGATCGTTTAACAATTCGGGGTAATGGAAAAACAGTTCAGGCGAATCGTGTATTGTTATGCGAAAAAAAACCAGCGCTTCGTTATAGCGGAATCGGGAAGCGGCAAGACGCCCGTTAATTGCCGCATTTTCGGCATCGGTAAAAGAAATGGTATCGCTGTTACGCCATCTGTGCAAAACGTATTGGGCGGCATCACCCGGCAAACGATTTTCGCCGTTCAGCAGCAGGGCAAGGGCTTTTTCCCGCGCGTTTGGCGTTTCTGGTATGGCAAATGCTTCGGCCCAGGAGCCTGTTGCCTTTTGCCTTATGCGGGTCATGGTTGCGGCAGAAAGTTCTGCCCCGGCAAAGCGCAGCTTCATTAATTCAGCAGCGGCGGCGGCAGCAGCAGCGGTATTGGCGCTATTCAGGGCTTTTTCAAAATGGACAATGGCTTCGGCTTGCTCTTTTTTCAGGCCTTCATAAAAATTCGATGCCGACCGTTGAGCCGCGCATGCATTGAGACCAAAAAAAAGAAAAAAGAGAACAGAAAAAAGAACGCGCAACACGTTTAAATGGTTTACAACAACCCCCATTAATTTTTGGGAGGAATCATGATCGTTCTGCCCGCAATAATTAAATCTGGATTGCGTATGTTGTTAAACCGCGCAATCCGGGGATAGAGCCAGGGATCCCGGTAGAAGGCCTCGGAAATATCCCAAAGGGTATCGCCCCACCGTATCCGGTATGGAGCGCCGTTCCTTGGTATGACTGACGGAACATTGTACGAAGCAACCGGTGCCGGCGGACGAGTGCGCTGAACAGCCTGAGGACGTTCCGGGGGCGGAGTATCAGGCGCCCTGATAACGACTGGTTCCGGTGGAGGCGTTTCGGCTCTGGGCGGCGGGGCCGATCCCGGGGCCGAAGGCGTGACTTGTTCGGAAGTCGTCTGGTTTGCCGGAGGCGTATCCTTACCGCGAAGAACGAATAACCACAACAATATAATCACTATAATAATAAACAGTGCGGCAAAACCCATGATAAGCCAGGGGAATTTCCGTGTTTTTTCTTTTTTTGCTTCAGTCCGATCATACAGGCCGATAGGAGGCTGCGGCTCTTGTACTCCAAAATCAAAGTCAGGGGAGCTATTTGCTTCCAGAGTTGTTTCCAGCGTTTGCAGCGAAACATTCAGGGTATGATGCTCACCGTCAGCGCCTGCGTCAAGATCGCGGGCATCTGCGGCAATATTTCCATTTTCATCACAGGAAATAATCATTTCGATGGAGGGTTCTCCCCTGGGCCGGGGCCTGATACTCTCTATAACCAGACTGCCAATGTATTGAGCGTCCAGCATGGACTTTGAGATACTCCGGTGAAGGTCTATCTGTACGCTTTCTTGCCTGTCGTGGACAGTAGTCAGGATAAGCCGTTTTTTTACAGTGGAATTTTCTTCTGTTAGTATGGGATAGAAATCACCATTAGCGATTTTGATACCAATAGTCCCTGCCATCTTTGTACGCTCCTAATATTAAATGTAGACCCAGATCTCCCATTTGTCAATGCCTTATGGTATAATAAGCCATGAAATCAATAGCCAAAGAACTGTGGGTACATACCAAAAAACCAAGGGAATTCATCAATATTACGGGCGAAGTCGAGTCCATATTGAGGGAATCGGGAATTCAGGAAGGCTTGTGTTTGGTGAATGCCATGCATATTACCGCCAGTGTTTTTATCAATGACGATGAATCTGGCCTGCACCACGATTTTGATGTCTGGCTGGAAAAACTTGCTCCCCACGAGCCGGTTTCCTCCTACCGGCACAATACCGGCGAAATTAACGCGGATGCGCACTTAAAACGCACTATTATGGGCCGAGAGGTTGTTGTTGCCGTAACCGGCGGCAAACTCCACTTTGGTCCCTGGGAACAGATTTTTTATGGCGAATTTGACGGACAGCGAAAAAAACGGCTTTTGGTAAAAATCATAGGGGAGTAGAAACAGCAGCTGTTGGTTTCACTGTTGCTCGAAAATCAGGTCGTTGGATACGTCTTTTTTGCTGGCTTTTGTTCTTAACGGGAGTTTTAATTTTATTCTTTTGGGTTTGGCCTTGGATACAAAGCGGGGGCGGTAGTGGCCATCGGCTACATAACGCACTATATACAGAAATAATACGACAACGACCGTCATGGCAATGATCTCCCATGACTTTATGACCAAGAGTAATAGCTCTGTTAATCCGCCTGAGAACATATCACCTCGATTATCGGTAAATATTGCGTAAAAATCAAGGGATCTTGGGGAAACGCCTTATTCCATTACTAATGGAATATATATTCCAGTGCCACTGGAATAAAGGCCCGCAAAGGTGTATAATAATACCATGAAGTTGTCAGAAATTCAGAACATCAGCGCTGCTCAAAGGCTGGCGTTGGAGCAACAGGATTTGGGGCTTAAACGGCATACGTTACCGGAATTGCCGGATATGCAAAGCCATGCGTTGGTGGTGAGCGGTATCCGGCGGTGCGGAAAAAGTACTTTGCTCCGGCAGTTTGTACAGAAACTGGAACGACCGTATTTTTATCTCAATTTTGACGATGTCCGCCTTGCGGAATTTGTACCCGCAGATTACCGTCTTTTGGATCGAGTAATTGCCGAATCTGGCGCAAGTCTGCTTTTTTTTGATGAAGTCCAGTCGGCGGAGTGTTGGGAACTCTATGTCCGGCAAAAGCTGGACGAAGGTTTTCAGTTTGCCATTACTGGTTCAAACGCTTCCCTTTTAAGCCGGGAGCTTGGCAGCCGGCTTACCGGCCGGCACATTACCAAAGAACTCTTTCCTTTTTCCTATAAGGAATTTTGCGAATTTACTGGACAGGAGGCCGGCTCGGTTTCCTTTGCGGATTATCTGGAAAAAGGCGGTTTCCCGGAATTCCTAAAAACGAACAATACAGATATTTTAGCCCAGCTTCAACTGGATATTTTGTACAGGGATATTGCGGTGCGATATGGGATACGTGATGCGACATCCCTGCAGCGGCTTTTTGTGCATTTGGTATCCAATCCGGCGCAGCTTTTTTCACCCAGCAAGTTGACAGGTGTTGCCGGAGTTAAATCGCCCACCACCGTACTTGAATATATTTCTTTTTTTGAGGCGTCTTACCTTATCCATCTTTTGCCTTGCTTTGCATGGTCGGTCAAGGCGCAGAGTCTTGCGCCCAAAAAAGTGTATATTGCCGATATTGGCATCATAAAAACAGGGTCTGTTTCTTTTAGCGGCAACCGCGGATCATTGCTTGAAAATTGTGTGTATAACAGTCTGCGAAGTAAAGCCGGCACTTCTATGTATTACTTAACCGCCAAAAACGGCGGTGAATGTGATTTTATCGTTAACCCTCATGATAATCCGTCCTGTATTCAGGTTTGCTGGGAGCTCAGCGCTGATAATCAAGACCGGGAAATAAACGGACTGCTTGATGCCATGGAATTTTTCAATGTGGCAGAAGGCGAAATTCTGACATACAATACCGAAGACCTTATCTTGACCCGGGGAAAGAGGATCACTATAATGCCTGTGTGGAAACGAATAGGAGAATGATTCTATGAGGTTTATTCTATGTTTTGTTATTTTTGGCTTATGGTTATTAATGGGGGCTTGTGTTTTTGGGAAAGGTGAGCTTGATATAGATATCGGTGATTATGAATATCATTTGGAAGCATGGAACAATCAAAATATGCTTGATTATCAGATCGAGGTGATATATATGGGATCTAACAGAAAAACTCAAACACTCATCACTGTAAAAAATAATATTCCCGAGAGCAATGATTCTTCATATTGGCTTGAGGAGAATCGGAAATCGACTATACCGGAATTTTATTCCCTTATTAAGAGCTATGAAAAAATCTTTAGGGATGCGCACAACAGCGGAGACAATAGGTTGCTGAGTCTCAAGGTCAGCTATAATACTAAATATCACTATCCAACTTCTATAATTTCAAAAGTCAACGGATCTACCACCCAGCATTTCATAATTTCTCTTAAGCCGTTGGGGGAGTAAACGGTCTACCATAACCCTTGCAAATGTACTATCATGTGTCTATGCGTACCTTACCCCGCCATTGCCTCAAAGTAGGTTTGTTTGTATTCTTTTTATGTTTGCTGTCTTGCTTCAATCAAAAAAAAATTGATGCTGGTGATGCGGCACAGCCGAACCACTTGCCCAACCCGGTGGTAACCCGGCTTTCAGCCGCGCTCCGCAATGCCGAGTTACCCGAAACCCTGGTCGAAAGGATACTGGCCGAAACACCGCATTTTCTTGCCGAGCTGCGTGTCTGCCTTGAAGGCGACCGGCATTTATGGGAACTGGTGGACAAACAACATTCTCTTGCCCATGACTATATTCCCCCGGATTTGGTTCCGCTTGCCGATGGCTCGTACCGGGTCAACCGGGCAGGGCTCATGCTGCGCAATGCCGCTGTCGTATCGCTGGAGGAAATGGCCGCCGCCGCCCGTGCCGATGGCGTTACTTTGCTTGCCTCATCGGCGTACCGTTCATATGATTATCAGGAACAGGTCTACAACCGGCTGGTGCGGCAAATGGGACAGGCGGCTGCCGACCGGGAATCGGCTCGTCCGGGGCACAGCCAGCACCAAACCGGCCTTGCCCTTGACTTTGGCTCAATAGACGATTCGTTTGCGCAAACCCCTGCCGGCCGCTGGATGGCGGCGAATGCATCACGCTTTGGCTGGTCTCTTTCCTATCCCGATGGCTATGAAGCCGTTACCGGCTACCGCTGGGAAAGCTGGCATTACCGGTATGTAGGCCGGAACCTTGCCGCCTTCATCGACCGTTACTTTGGCGGTATTCAACAATACGCCCTGCGGTTTATGTATGAATATGAAAAACAGTGACAGTTAACAATGGCGTTGTTCGCTATTTTGTGTGGTATTTTACGAACAACGCCATTGTTCATTATTCTTTGTCCTTTCCCTACTGCTTCGTCCAATTATTAGATCCCGACAACCTGGTATACGTTCCCGCCCCGCCGCCTGCGGCAAAATACACATCGCGTAAATTGCCGGGGAATGCATTGGGGTCAAGAGGTAATCCATTATAATAATAGATGCCAAAGTTCGCTGGTGGAATAGTGCCCAGGGTAACGCTTGTTAATCCGGTGCAATAGAAGAATGCCCCATAGCCGATGCTGGTGACGCTGTCTGGAATGGTGACGCTGGTCAGGCTGGTGCAACCAGCAAACGCAAAATCGCCGATGCTGGTAACGCTGTCTGGAATGGTGACGCTTGTCAGGCTGGTGCAATAGGAGAACGCCTCATCGCCGATGCTGGTGACGCTGTCTGGAATGGTGACGCTTGTTAATCCGGCGCAACTGGAGAACGCATTATTGCCGATGCTGGTAACGCTGTTAGGTATGGTAATGCTTGTTAATCCGGCGCAACCGGAGAACGCCTCATTGCCGATGCTGGTAACGCTGTTAGGTATGGTAATGCTTGTTAATCCGGCGCAACCGGAGAACGCCTCATTGCCGATGCTGGTGACGCTGTTGGGTATGGTAACGCTCGTCAAGCCGGTGCAAGACCGGAACGCCTGAACGCCGATGCTGGTGATGCTGTCTGGAATGGTGACGCTTGTCAGGCTGGTGCAATAGGAGAACGCCCCATCGCCGATGCTGGTGACGCTGTTGGGTATGGTGACGCTCGTCAAGCCGGTGCAAGACCGGAACGCCTGAACGCCGATGCTGGTGATGCTGTCTGGAATGGTGACGCTTGTCAGGCTGGTGCAATAGGAGAACGCAAAATCGCCGATGCTG
>WQXQ01000054.1 GCA_009784775.1 Treponema sp. | reverse complement strand
TTGATGTTACATCAAGCGGCTCCGCACCCAGTAACAGCACACAGGTTGATTTTAACTGGAGCAAAAATGGAAACAGAACACGTTTAGATGTATCTGTAGGAAATCAAAAATACGCGATAGAATACGGCTCCGAAGAGGAATTCTTAACAAAGATGCGTGGAGTTACTGTGTTTGTTGTAAATAAATTGAATTACCCCGGAAGAAAAAATATTAAAATACTCGGATTAGATGGTTACGATCTTTCTACAGCCTTTACTCCTGCTCCTGTTTCAGCTAATTTTACCAAATTCAACAATGTTATTACCCGGTTTGGAGCGCCAATGGGCGGTTTTTATATTGCCAACTCGCTGGTAACACAGCGTGAATACGAAGCCGTTATGGGGCAAAACCCAAGTGTAGTAAAAAACCCCAGCCAGCCTGTAACCAATGTCAACTTTCGGGATGCAATGATATTTTGCAGCCAGTTAAGTATAAGGGATGGTCTTGATCCATTTTATATTGTTAATGAGTTTGGTCCAGGGGATCTACATCGGGATATACTTCATACTGTAGGCAGAACGAATGATAATTTTTCTACGGGTTACCGTCTTGCATTTCTTGATGAATGGGAATACGCAAAAGATCAAATAACAGGAATGGGAACCTTACCGGAGTATGTCAATAATATAAAAAGCGTATTCGTTGGAAATACTGTAACAGATAATGCACAATACATAATAAAAGACAACGAACCTCAAACAATAGGACAAACTCAAGGCCGTGATGGAAATATATTACCAGTTATACGCCTTGTTCGTCCTATAATGGATTACTGGAAATTTATATCAGGCGGTGTATGGGATACTAATGTTAAATTCTTTGTCATTAGGAATTAGAAGGTTACGCAAAAGTGCCTAACACTCAAATTGCCTAGTGCCGTTGACCAACGGCCTATACCACAGGGAGCGTGGCTATGACCATATGCGTGAACTTATCAGGAAAAGAGTTCTCGCCAAGGCGCAAAGTACGCGAAGTTATTATTTGAATTCTTTTCTCTGTGCCTTTGTGTCCTTCGCGTCTTGGCGTGAAATTCTGCGAGTTAAGAATAGGTGTTATTGACTTTTCTGGAATACTATATAATAATTACATTATGACACAGGCAGCAGTACAACTTTCTAATGATATAATGACTGAAGCAGTAAAACACGCTTCTGTATATACTCGTTCTGTATCTATGCAGATTGAACACTGGGCTCGAATTGGCAAGTTAGCGGAAGAAAACCCTGACTTACCCTATGCCTTTATTGAAAATGTTTTAATTGGAAAATCTGAATTAGACAGTGGTAATGTAATACCTTTTGAATTCAGGCACCAATAATGCAAATTCAACTAATGAAATAATAGCAGATCCCGAGATTGGAGAGAGGAAAAAAGGCGATTTATCTTGGCTAAGAGTTTATAAATACAAATAAACACCAGTTTTTATAACAAAAGGTCTCGCCCAGTTTATATTTCGGTATCAAAAATATATTTTACACTTTCATTAATCATTTCAATATATTTCCCTGGTAACATTGAAACATAGTTCGTAAATCGTGTTTTATCAATAGTAAATATTTGTGAAAAATTTGCTACAGATTGTTTTTCCAAACCGCTATTAGATTTTTCCAATAAGATATTTCCAGGGACTTTTGCTTGGTTTATATTAGAGGTAATTAAAGCACAGATAACTGTTTTTATATTGCTGCGGTTAATTGCGTCATTTTGGATTACCAAAACTGGACGACGCTTACCAGGTTCTGAACCATAAAAATTTTCAGGCAAATCAGCCCACCAGATTTCCCCTTTTATCATTACCAGTTATCGCCCCTTCAAGAACTTCCGCTTGAGCCGCCACAACAAATGGGTCAATAGATGAATCCAATTCGCTGTAGATTTCATTTAAGCGAGCCGTTAATTGCTCATCATATCTGGGTGTTTCTTCTGTAAACTTTACCAAGCTCATTGCGGCTAAATTACGCAATATCTGCAAGACCGCATTATTGGCAATTTCAATGGTTACTGTCTGTTTCATAGTATGATTTTATCGCTAAATATGAGAAAATTCAAGTTAAACTGCGAGTAAAATAACGAATTTTCTTGCCTTTCGTGTTGGGTTTTCCTACATTTGTAATAAGGAGCACATTATGGCTATTATAGAGAATGTACAAACGTGGCATTGTATTCGCGGCAAGCCGGATGCAGAAAAAGCGTGTGCTGATCAAAATGTATGTGCAGCCAGGGAGGAACACGGCGGTTTTGCCGGTAATTATGGAACCTTCGTTGATAATATCAACCAGTTTTTTGACGGAAAGGCGCATCAAGTCTACAACGGCTTTGCGGCAAATACCGGTTATTTTTAACGAGGTTGGCAGTAAAAGCCTATTCCACACTCATCGCTTCTTCGGTATAATGACCTCATTATGGCAAAGTACCCTTTTGAAACGATTGAGCCCAAATGGCAGCAATATTGGGCTGCACACAAGACATTTACCACAACCGAGGATGCTGCTTTTCCCAAAGAAAAGCGGTGTTATGTATTGGATATGTTTCCCTACCCTTCCGCGCAGGGGCTTCATGTCGGCCACCCGGAAGGTTATACCGCCACCGACATTTACTGCCGCTACCTTCGCCTGAACGGCTACAATGTCCTGCACCCCATGGGCTTTGACTCATTTGGCCTTCCCGCGGAAAATTACGCGATTAAAACCGGCACGCACCCTGCTGTTACGACCGCCGCCAATATCGAACGGTTTCGGGTTCAGATTAAAGCCCTGGGCTTTTCCTACGACTGGGATCGTGAAGTCGATACATCCAGTGAAGATTATTACCGCTGGACCCAATGGATATTTCTGAAACTCTTTGAAAAAGGCCTTGCCTACGAGGCGGAAAGCCCCATCAACTGGTGTCCTTCCTGCAAAACCGGTCTTGCCAACGAAGAAGTAAAAGACGGCCTGTGCGACCGCTGCGGCGAAAAAGTGACCCGCAAGCGGATACGCCAGTGGATACTCAAAATAACCGCCTACGCCGAACGGCTGCTTGCCGACCTTGACGGCCTCGACTGGCCCGAGCCGGTAAAACTGATGCAGCGCAACTGGATTGGCCGCAGCGAGGGCGCGAATGTGGTCTTCAAGGTTTTTAGAGAAAAGGGACTGGGGACTGGGGACTGGGGACTGGGGGAGGAGCTTTCCATTGAGATTTACACTACTCGGCCTGATACCCTTTTTGGCGCGACGTACATGGTGCTTTCGCCGGAGCATCCGTTAGTTGAAAAAATCACAACTCCTGAACAGAAAGATGCTGTAGACGCATATATTGCAGCGGCAGCCCTGAAAAGCGACCTTGAACGCACCGATCTTGCCAAAGGAAAAACCGGCGTATGGAGCGGCGCTTATGCGATTAATCCGGTAAACGATCAAAAAATACCGATATGGATTGCCGACTATGTGTTGATTTCCTACGGCACCGGCGCCATTATGGCAGTTCCAGCCCATGACGAACGCGACTGGGAATTCGCGAAAGAGTATAATTTACCTATCATTCAAGTTGTTACTGAGAAGAAGGGACTGGGGACTGGGGATTGGGGACTGGGGAAGGAGAAGGATGATGGTGAAAACATTCAAAGATTTGACAGTATGGCAAGAGGCAATGAATCTTGTCGAGATGATCTACCTGCAGACGAGAAATTTTCCGAAAGAGGAAATGTACGGGCTGACCAGCCAAATCAGGCGGGCTGCGGTGTCAATTCCAGCCAATATAGCGGAAGGCAATGGACGAAAGAGCCGGAAGGAGTACATTCAGTTTCTGTCAATAGCGAACGGTTCAATGACAGAACTGGAAACTCATCTGATGATTGCGGAACGGCTCAAATTTATGACGAAAGAAACATCAGAACAACTACAGACGAAGCTGCAATCAGTAGGTCGCTTACTGACCGCCCTGAGGAAATCCCTGATCCCCAGTCCCTAGTCCCTAGTCCCCAGTCCCCCTTTACCGGTGATGGCTACTCCATAAACTCTGGTCTCATAACCGGTTTGCCCACAGCTGAGGCAAAGAAAAAAATAACCGCATGGCTGGAAGAAAAAGGCATTGGTAACAAAGCCGTAAACTATAAACTGCGGGACTGGATTTTTTCACGGCAGCGGTACTGGGGCGAGCCTATTCCGGTTGTGCATTGCAGCAAATGCGGCATTGTTCCCCTGCCGGAAAGCGAATTGCCGCTCAAATTGCCGAACGTAACATCATACGCGCCCACCGGTACCGGCGAGTCGCCGCTTGCCGGCATTAACGAATGGGTACATACCAAGTGCCCCCAATGCGGCGGCCCGGCGAAACGGGAAACCAATACCATGCCTCAGTGGGCCGGTTCCTGCTGGTATTACCTCCGTTACCTCGATCCCAAAAACGACAAAGAATTTGTCTCAAAAGAAAAAATCGACTACTGGATGCCGGTTGACCTGTATGTCGGCGGAGCGGAACACGCGGTATTGCACCTGCTGTACAGCCGCTTCTGGCACAAAGTCCTGTACGACTGCGGCCTGGTAAACACCGTTGAACCGTTCCAGCGGCTGATCAACCAGGGAATGATCCTGGGCGAAGACAACCAAAAAATGAGCAAAAGCCGGGGCAATGTGATCAACCCCGATGACATCATCAAAAGTTATGGGGCAGATGCCATGCGGGTCTACGAAATGTTCATGGGACCGCTGGAAGTCAGTAAACCCTGGATTACATCAGGCCTTGTCGGCGTATCCCGGTTTTTGGAGAGAATATGGGGAATAGGGACTAGGGATTGTTGTTCGCAATCTGAACGTGATGACAAGCAGCTTGGATTCCAGACTACGCTCCCCAGTCCCCAGTCCCCAGTCCCCAGTCCCCAAACACCCCAGTCCCTTGAAAAACTCTTACACAAGACTATCAAGAAAGTGACTGATGATACGGCCAGTATCAACTTTAATACGGCGATCAGCGCGATGATGATTTATTCCAATGAGCTTGGGAAGTTAGCTGTCATTCCCCCTGCCCTTTGGGAGCCATTGGTGATTATGCTGAGCGTGTATGCGCCGCATCTGGGAGAAGAACTGTGGGAAAAACTGGGGCATACCACGTCGGTGAGCGCCTGTGCCTGGCCGTCTTACGATGAAGCATTAACGCATGACGATACGGTAACCGTAATGATTCAGATAAACGGTAAAATCCGCGATAAATTCACCGCGGCCGCCGGTACTGCCACAGCCGACCTGGAAAAAACCGCCCTTGCCCTGCCCGGCGTTCAAAAATGGCTTGAAGGGCAAACTGTGGCGAAAGTGATAACGGTGCCGGATAAGCTGGTGAATATTGTGCTTAGGCCGACTTGAGCGCCCGGATAATAAGATAGCATAGAAGGATATACAGCAGCAATAGAGCGCCGGTAATGATGATATAAGGCGAAAATACTACTCCGGTAAAGCTGAATACAATATGCACTATCAGAAGCGCAAGAAAAAACAGGCCCGAAACAACTCTGACGTTTACTATTGACCCGCGATTGGGCGATGACAACGCCAGTAAACCGCCCAGAGTAACAACTAACGAAAGCCCGGAACCGGCGGTGATTAGAATACGATAGATATCACCCTCGTTTGCTATGTAAAAACCGAAGGCCGAAAGTCCCGCAAGCGCGATAACGATAAAAGTCAAAACAACGTTAAGTTTCATGATTATACTCCCTTATTTTGCTTACATATCAACAAAAACAGGCATCCCCAGAGTCTTGAGATGAGCCACTGTTCTGTCTGCTTCTTCATCGGAAACATACGCGCACTGAACCCGGACGGGAAATGGCTCGGTTCCGCTGTAGAGCATATCGCCCTTCCCCAACAGTTTTTCCGCACCGGGTGTATCCAGAATGATACGGCTGTCTGTATTGGAGGCAACCATGAACGCTATGCGCGCGGGAATATTGCTTTTGATAAGCCCGGTGATGACATTCACGGACGGACGCTGCGTTGCCAGAACAAGATGGATACCCACGGCGCGGCTTTTTGCGGCAAGCCGCGCGATGAGTGCCTCAATTTCCTTGCCGGATACGGCCATCAGATCGGCAAACTCGTCAATGATAACGACAATATACGGCAAACCCGCCAATCCCTTTTCGGCAGCGCTTTTGTTGTAGGATTTAATATTTCGCGCTGATTCTTTTGCCAGTACTTCGTAACGGCGTTCCATTTCGCTGACACAATAGCGCATGGCGGCAAGCGCCCGTCCAGGCTCGGTGATGACCGGCGTAAGAAGGTGCGGAATACCGTTGTAGAATGAAAGTTCAACGACTTTAGCGTCGACAAAAATCATGCGGCATTGCGCAGGCGAAAGCTGGTACAATAGAGACAGTATCATTGTGTTTATGCACACCGACTTGCCGGAACCGGTTGTGCCTGCCACAAGAAGGTGCGGCATGGCGGCAAGGTCGGCGGTGAACAGTTCGCCGGATATGGTTTTGCCAAGAAATATCGGCAACGCTTTATCGCAATGCGCAGGGTCATCGGCGGATTCGAGCAATTCGCGAAAGTTGACCATTGCGCGTTTTTTATTGGGCACTTCTATACCAACAGCCTGTTTACCGGGAATGGGACAAAGAATCCGAAGGCTTTTGGTGGCAAGGCGCATAGCGATGTTATTTTCCAGCTCGACTATTTTTGAAAGTTTAATCCCCGGCGCGGGAACTATTTCAAACAACGTAACAACCGGGCCTTTGCAGAAGCCGGTTACTTTCGCCTCGATTTTGAATTCGGCAAGCGTTTCCTCGATTGCGGTTGCATTTACCAGCGCATCGACATCGCTTTCCAGACAGTCTACTTTTTCATAATCATTCAGGATACCGTTCACGGGGACATGATAATGATCCCAGGTTTGCGGCGGGGCATTTTGGGCCAAAAGCCTGTTGAGTTCTTCAATGGTTCCCGCGGCAACCCAGCCGGACATTCCCTGTTTCCACACCTGTGACTGCGGCGTAAGCTGACCGTTTTGCGCCATTTGCGCCAAAGCGGCTGCGTTGAAGGGGCCTGTTGTCTGGCCGTTCACCGCCACATTGTATTGCATTACCGGCGGCGGCGGCGGAGCGGCTGCAGCCTGCTGCGGTGCGAAAAGCCCGCTGAGTTCCTGCACCGTGCCCGCGGCTGCCCAACCGGGCATTCCCTGCCGCCACACTTGCGTCTGGGATGTCAGCTGACCGTTTCGCGCCATTTGCGCCAGAGCATTCATATTGAGGGGTCCCATAGTCTGCCCGTTTACCGCTATGTTGTAAAGCGCTGCATTCTGCTGCATACCCTGTTGATTAAACATTCTTTGCATATTTCTCATGTTTGTGGTGGATATTCTTTTCTTTGACATAATGTATCAAACTCCCTCAGCCGAAGGCGGCAGCGGCGGCGGTGTTGGCAGCGGCGGCGGAGCAAGAGCCACAAGCCGTAAAATGGTCGGTATGTTTTCCGCCTTTGTCCATTCACTAATGCCTGTATACCAGATATAGGTTTCTTTTGTTACTTTTTTGTCATTAATAAGCCTTGCAAGTTCTGTTTCGCAGTATGGCCCTGATTGTGCATCGTCAATTACGGCGTAATATATCGGCTCCGGCAGTACTTGTATGTCCGGCGGACGCGATCCCGCAGTTTGCTGCGGCGGCCGCATGGGATTGCCGGCACCCGGAATGTACATGTTTTGTAAATGGTGATTCATATTGTTCACCATTTGCTGCGCTACGTTTGTACTCATACCGAATTCCATTAAACGGCCCATTGAGTAAAAATTCTTTTCATCGTATACATGCATAACTCTCTCCTTGTGCTGGACTTGGGATGGCGGCGGATATGCAACGGCACTTGCGGCGCCGCCGCAGGCGGGCGAAAAAAGGCCGCTGAGTTCCTGTACGGTTCCCGCGGCTGCCCAGCCGGGCATTCCCTGTTTCCACACCTGCGATTGCGGCGTAAGCTGACCGCCTTGCGCCATTTGTGTCAGAGTGTTCATGGTAAAAGGACCTGTTATCTGCCCGTTCACCGCAACATTATATTGCATTACAGGCGGAGGCGGCGCTGCCTGACCGGCTGCCGGCAATGGCGCGCGGTACGCAGAAGCGCTGGACTGCTGCATACCATTCATTACATTGTCCATAGTGCCGGCCATTTGTCTGCCGATAGTACTGCCTACAGCCATCCCCACCATCATTGTGGCAGGGTCCATGCCGCCTCCCCCAAAAAGTATCATACTGTCTTACGGCGCAGGCGGCGGAGGTGGCGGCGGCGGCGCGTTCTGGGCAAAAAGCCCGCCGAGTTCCTGTACGGTTCCCGCGGCGGCCCAGCCGGACATTCCCTGTCTCCACACCTGCGATTGCGGTGTCAACTGACCGTTTTGCACCATTTGCGCCAGAGTATTCATGTCGTAAGGGCCCATCGTCTGCCCGTTCACCGCTACCTGGAATTGCATTGCCGGCGGCGGCGGCGGAGCCATGCCGGGTGCCGGCGGCGGCGCGCCAGGCATACCGGGTTGCTGTACGCCCTGCATCATATTGCCCATCATGCCGGCCATATTCCCGCCAATAGCGCCGCCCATCATCATACCGGTCATCATGCCGGCGGGGTTCATACCGCCGCCCATGTTCATTGCGCCGCCCGCGCCCATTTTACCAAGCGCGTCCGCGCCTGCCATGGCAACTTTGGTCTGCTGATTAAGCTGATGCAAGCCAAAGTTCGCGCTGTCCGTCTGCATACGCTGGGCGTGCTGCAACTCTTCGCGTTGAATGCGCAGCGAATCTTCCATGTTTGAGGCGTTGATGCGCTGCATATCCTGCATATTTTGGATATTGACGTCGGCCTGCGCCTCGGTCGTTTTGGCGGCAACATTCTTTGTAACCTTTGCCAGTTCTTTCCAGGAATCACATTCCTTGTCCATTTCAAGATCGGCAATATCAACACGGGTAACCGTAATGCCAAAATCACCTTCCAGAGACGATTTAAGATGGTTCCCGACAATATCGTTGATTTCCAGAATTCTGTTTCCCAACTGGACTACCGGAATTCCAAAGTTCGCGGGAATGTTTGTTACGACGCCCTTGGTATACTTTGTTACTGCGTCCTTTACCTGAGTCTTGAAGGCTTCAAGATCAAAGTCGATCAACCGATGGAGTTTAATGAATTCCTTGTAGTTGGTAATTTTAAAAGTCATGGTTCCCCGTACCGCTACAGGCACGCCAAAATCCATGAAGCGGGGATCAAACACATCAAAAAAAGGAACGCCGAATTTAATCTGGATAATTCCGGCCAGGTTAATGAAATAAATTTCCGCCTGGAACGGAGAGCCGCCGCCGAAAGCCACGCCCACAATTGACGACAATACCGGAAAGTTTGCCGTCTCTATTTTTTTGTCATGCGGACCTTCGATAAAATCCTGACCGCTTTTATACACGAAAACGGCCACCTCGCCGTCCTTAACCCGAAGGCTGGACCCAAAACGAATGGCATTTTCCTTGTTTGTCGTATTTGCCGCCGCTCCGCCGGGGCGCCATTTCCAGACAAGATATTCCGGTTCATCACAGCGGATGACATCCATCAAACCGCCTTCATTTTTTTTACCAAACATGGTTCACTCCTGTTACACTTTGATTCCGGCCTGGTTCATAAGCCGGGTAATCTCACTTAAGCTGCCGGGATCATCCTTCATTGCCAAACGGGCTTTGGTATAAATCATATTACATTTTTCAGACCAGACTTTATTCAGCCAAACCTGCCGTTTCCCGTCAATGGTGAACATTTTTGCCATTACACCAACGGGCTGTATCTTCTGGGTAGCCAGTATGGCAAATTCCAGCAAGGCTTCTTTGGTGTTGGGGATTTGGAATTGCGTTATTGTTGACTCACGCAGTTTGTCTTCCGGCGTTAATTCCGGTTTGCCAACAGCGCCAATAACCACTATGCCGAGTACTGATGCCGCAAAAACAGCAATTACTATCGGAAGCTCTACCGACAATAACGCATACATTCCAACGATTACTACGACAATAATAAATAACACAAGCATGCCAGTCGGACTTAGTTTGACATTGCCTGAACTTGAAGATCTGCTGGATCCGGATGATCCGCCGCCGGATGATACACGCCCGGATGTTAAACTTCCAGATGATATGCGTGTACCTGATACACGTCCTGATTTTTTCATTTTATAACTCCTCTAATTCCAGATTTAGTGTAAACATCAAAGATGCTCAAACCGTTTACCAAACTGTCCGAACATCCCTTCGTCATTGTATGCTAGTCACGGCTCAAACGTCTTCCGTTGAACGTCAGCCATAAATCACCGTCCCTATTTTCAGGTTTCCCATCGGGAGGATAATGATACTCAGTTTCATCACTATCAATTACACGAACCAGATAGTAATTTCTGTAAAGCTGAACCGTTTTGTATTCATTATTTTGTATTTCAAAATATTCTATTTCATCTAATTCTTTATCAAAAACAAGAACCGTTATTTCTGAACCGGATGTATTGGTGACCTGTAAATTAAATTTATCTGCGCCGGTAAGCATATTGTTTATTCCGGTCAGGTGCAGCAGCAACAGTATAAATGACAAAACGGCAATGAATTCTAAAACCTTAAGCGGCGTGGATTGTTTCCTTTTCTTTTTTCCGGTTTCTTTTTCCCGCTTTTTATTTGCCTCGTATTCCCGCTCTGTAATGTCATCAAGTTTCTTGAAGAAACTCTTTACAGATTCGCCGGATTCCGCAGATCCAAGCTCGGTGCCGCAGCTTGAGCATCTTGTCTGAAATGATTCAATGGGTGCGCGGCAGGCCGGGCATTTATTTACCTGCGCTGACGGCGTTGACGCTCCGCTTGATGGGGAACTTGTTCCTCCAACCGGTTTACCGCAGGCGGTGCAAAACTTTGCGTCGCCCTGGTTTTTTTCCCCACAACTTGTGCAAAAAGACATAATTTTCCCCCTTCGCTTCTATATTTTGGGGCTTTGCCCCTTCTTAGGCGTAATTATATACCATTTTTTAAAAAAATGTCAATACAGTGTACATTGTCCCCGGCTTTATTCTGATAAGTTATACATATTGATTTTGATAAAGTTTATTAGTTCTTTTCGGGATAACTCATCTACATTTGGAATACCATTAAGGAATGTCTCCCATTTTCCGGTAAATTCGGCGGCAGCGCTCTGGTTTAGGGGGAGCGGTTTGCCGATGAGCATACTTTCACTGTCCTTATCCCGCCACAGTACATTGGTTTTATATACAATCCGTATATCACTTAAAATATTTTTTTGGGTTTTCGCCAGAAAAACGACTACCTTACTCAGGTTTGCCTGTCCTGCGAATTTTTTGCAGGCGGTATAGTCCCAGTCATCCAGCGGTACCCTAATCCTGGCAAGCAGTTCATGAGGGGTTAAGGCGGTTGTCCCTTGTGTCGCGAAAAAACGGGAGGCGGAAATCCAGCGGGAAAAATGCGCGTTTCGCAATTCAAATTGCGCGTCCAGAGCAGTCAGCGCCGCCGCGCTGTCCAGGCATCCGCCGGAGAAACAAAGGTTCCCGCCCAGAGTAGCCATGTTGCGAAACTGCGGGCCGGCAATATGTTCCAGGCAGCGGCGCAGAGCGGCGGGGACGATAGTGCCCAGATTCAGTACCTGACTCAGTTTTACCATTGCGCCTATTTCGATATAGCGTTCGGATCGGCTGATCCGCTGCATTTCTTCTATTTTTTCAAGAGAGAGAATCACCGGCGGCAGATCAAGCGCCAACTTGCCCTGTTCGCGGATTAATGCAGTACCGCCTGCAAGCAGTTCCGCTGTAGGATTCCGGTTCCACACATTAAACAATTCCGAATAATTGGACGGGTATATAATCAGATTAGCTTGATCTGCCATACAGCCTCCGTTGGCGTAATTCAACTGTCAGCTCTATACTCTCAACCAGTTTTTCCGGATCATTGCAGCGGCATTTTATACCGCTAAAAGCCTGCAGTATCTCCTGCCGCGAGGGGCGTTTTATTCTGTCCAGCAAAGCTCCCGCGTTCAGTATTTTGCTGGCTCTGCAGTACCCGCATTCTTCCAGATGCGCCTGGGCAAAACCGGTTACAATATCCTGATACTCAAGCGTTTGGGAAAAACCTTCTATGGTGATGATCTCGCTGCCGTGCAGTCTGAACACCGGAATGAGGCAGGCATGGATGACATTGCCGTTAAATAATACCGTGCATGCCCCGCATTTTCCGGCAAGGCAGCCGGATTTTGCGCCCATCAAGCCAAAGTTAACCCGCAGTATTTCAATAAGCCGTACATTCGCTTCGCTGTGAATCGTTATATCTTCCCCGTTCAATATACAGTGTATGGTCATACCAATCCCTCTTCCGGCAATTTCTTTATCCCTGCATGCCATATATTTATGGGTTTTATCGGTATGGACTGGAACTGGTAATCCATTGCCTGAGAAACTGCCTGCGCGTATGCGGCAGGTATGCAGGTAAAGGGAAGATCGCCTATTCCCTTTGGTTCACTTTGTGTGTTCGGAAAAAATTCGATGGTGATCGGCGGTATTTCCTGAATGCCGGGAATATCAAAATTCTCATACTGATCCGCGGGGATTGCTCCGGCGATATAATGAATCTGTTCACGATATGCCCAGCCCAGCGCCTGAACGGCCGCTGTTTTCAGGCTTCTGCGGGCGCGCTCCTCTGCGATGATGGCGCCGCCATCCACATATAACCACACACCGCGGATTCTGGGCAGGTATTCAACAGGGTCTATTTCCAGTTCCACAATCGCCGAAGCCCATCCCGGCTGCACAAAACTGTTATAGTCAACTCCGTCAGATTCGTTCTTGCCGTTTTCCTGAGGCGAAAAACAGGCATCCCACACAGGGTTTTTCTGGGGACGTATTGTCTTGCGGACACAAAGCGGCAGCGGATCACGGAAGCGTTTTTTGCGGATAACAAGACAGGCCTGACTTATCAGTTTGGTAATGACCGTGATATTGCGTGACGCGACAAGCGGCCCCGCGTCCGGAGACTGAGTGCTGCAGCTTATCCGTATCATGTCTCTTTTTATCCCCAGAATTTCTGACGCTATATCCATCCACACGCTGCCGCCATCGGTGCTGAGCATACTGGTTTTTATTTCCAGTATCCCGTCTTTTGCAAGCACCAATTCAATTCCGTAATGTCCTTTGTCTGAGCCGTAGTGGAGCAAACCGTTTCCCTGATAGCCCACCGCAATCCCGATACCCCGCAGGCCTTCGGCCCTTTCCACCCAATCGCCGGGCCGGTTTTCCTGCGACAAACGCAACTTCCGGTTTTGCCTGAGCGCTTCATACGATGCCCATTTGCGGCGGTAGTCGCTCATTTTCATGACCGAATCAATGAGTAATGCGCCGCCAGGGGCGTCTTTTACCGGCAGGCCCAGGGGAAGCATTCCGGCCTGCGTACAATGGTCTTTACGCCACTGTGCCGGCTCCAGAGTAAGGGTATCGGCAACTTGAGAGATATGACGCTCCAGAGCAAAAAAACCCTGGGCAAGCCCAAAGCCGGCAAAGCACCCCTGGGGAGGGATGTTCGTCTGCAACGCGACGCTGGAAAGCCGTATGTTTTTTGTTTTGTAAACTCCACAAGATCCAAGGTTAACATGATCGAGTATCTCAAGTGCGTTAACCGCATGGGCGCCAAGGTTAACGGAGGTATTAATTTCAAGCGCGGTAATATTACCCTTTTCGTCAAGGGCGCTTACGATGTCTATTTCGGTCCCGCACCGCTTTGTCGCAAAGAAAAAATCCTCTTTTCTGGTCAGAATTAAGCGTACCGGCCTTTTAGTGATCCATGTTCCCAATGCCGCATGACACGCAAGAAACGAGGGATACCATAACTTGCCATCCATGTGGAGGCCGGTAATGGTAGGTTTAACCAGTATGGAAAGCGCCGGAGAGCCAAGTACCTGGGCGACGGAACGCTTAACGTGAAAGGGCCATTGGGTAGCGGTTCGCACCATTAACTTACCCTGCCCATTGGGCTGTTCCAGCCAGGTAATCGCGCCGCTTGGTTCGGCGTACCAATGCTCCTGTATACCAGTGCTGTAACAGCCGTGAATAACGGATGCAGCCTGGGCAAAGGCCGTTTCGGGATCCCCCATACAAATATCGCGCCTTGCCGCTATGCTGCCGGTGTCTATTTCCCCTTCCTCAACATTGATCGTGCAGAGCCGGGAATACTGTTCCAGCATACTTTTATCAGGCCCCAGGAGCAGAGCCAACGGTTCGCCTATGTAGGAAATCTCTGTATCAACCAGTATGGGAAGGCTGGAATCGTCAAGGCAGTTTTTGCCGGGAATATCCTGCGCGCGTATCAATGTATAGTTGGCGGGAAGTTCGGGACACTCAATGGATATCAGCCGGCCTTTGGCAATGGGCGACCTGATGGTAAGGGCAAAAAGCATTTGGGGGAGGTAGATGTCGGTCAGGAACAGGGGCTCGTCCATTTGCATATTAGTATAACCATAGCGGCTCATCTTGACTACGGTATCCATAAGCAATTACAATAAAAAAAAGAGGGGATTTAATGCCGGGCAATGCATCCGAATATATACGTAATTTTTTCAAACTAAACGACTCGCCGGAAGACACGGCAATGGCAAAAAAACTTGAAGCAAGTCTGGTGCAGGTGGAATACGCGAATGACGAAATTATATGCCGTATCGGAGATAAAGCCGATGCCATGTATTTTATTGCTTCCGGAAAAGTAGAAGTCCTTGACTGCAATAATCAGCCGCTGAACGAAGTAGGAGAAGGGCAGTATTTTGGAGAATACGCCGTTATGACCGGCGACAAACGGCTTTCCACCGTTCGCTCCAAAGGCGGAACCGTCTTGTTTCGTCTTGAAAGCAAAGCGGTTCATGAAGGTTTGAGTTATCAGCCGTCCATCTACGGCGCCTTAATAAAAAAAATGTACAACCAGATTGCAAAAAAACATTCGCAGCTATTGCTGGTCTCTTCAAGCCGCCGCGGTCTTGCCAAGGACGTAAAAAACCAGCGGATAATGGGGCGCAAAGAACTGCTCATCCATTACGGCATTATTTTGCTGGTATTTCTGGTAGCGGCGTTTTTGCCGGATGCCGAAAACCCTGCCCCGGCATGGGTTCTGCTGCCGATCGGCTATTTAATGGTAAGCATATCCATTACCAAGCGTACGCTGGAATCGCTGGTATTCGCCTGCCTGATATCCCTGCTCATCCTGTTTAAACTTGGTTTCATATTCAGTTTTTTTGAAGAAATGGTCAACACGGCTATCAACTACAACACCATGGAAATCGTACTCATCATCTTTTTGCTTGGATCCCTCAGCCGGCTTTTGTCGTGCTCCGGCGGCATAAACGCTTTACGCCGCATAACCATGGAACGGATTAAAACATCGCGCGGTTCATTGCTGCTGTCGCTTGTATGCATTATCGTTATATTTTTAGACGATTACCTGAACCTGATAATCGCGGGAATTTGCTTTATGCCGGTCAACGACAAAAAACGCGTGTCGCGGGAAATGGCCACTTTTGTAATGGGGATGTCGCCGGAAGCGATAAACAGCCTGGTTCCAATTTCTGTGTGGGGCATTTTTTTGTCCGGCATCATTACGATACATCTTGGCGAAAGCGGTATGCCGCTCTTTTGCCAATCCATTCCGTTTAATTTTATTTCGATCCTTGTGCTGGTAATCGCTTTTATCGCGGCGGCGGGCAAGCTGCCGCTGGTAGGCGCCCTGAAAGCGGCGCAGGAACGCGTTGCGCAAGGCGGTTCGCTGTGGCCGCCCAATTCCGAGCAATACTTTACCGAGAATGAAGATACGACACGGGGGAATATCATTAACCTGTTCCTTCCCATTGGCGTGTTGGTATTGTCATCTATAGTGAGCGGAACCATAACAAATGGCACCTTTTCAGTTAATCTTGGCTATGGATTATTGATCACGATAGGGTTTTTATTTATTTTTTATTGTTTCCAAAAATTAATGACCCCCGAAGAGTTTTTTGAAAATATCGTTTCCGGCGCGGAAAGTATGTTTATACTCAATGTATTATTGGTCGTAACACTTTGTTTCTCTGAAAGCATTACACAGCTTGGTCTTATTGAATGGCTGATCAGCGCGATGTCTTTCAATAACGGCATTACCTGGCTGCTCCCGCCTATACTGTTCCTTTTGTTCACCATTATTAGTATGTTATTGGGATCTTCCTGGGCAATGTACCCATTTGGTTTGCCCATCGCAATGCAGCTGGCGGCGGCGGTTGACGGAAACATTGCATTATGCGTCGGAGCGATCTGCGCGGCAGGGGTTGCCGGAGACGGCCTGTCCTATTACCAATCGGGCAACATCTTTATTGCCACTGTTGTCGGCTGCGAACCAACCGCGCTGGTAAACGCCCGGCTCCCCTACTTTATTTTCCTGACTATCCTTGCTGCCGCAATGTACCTTGTTGCGGGGGTTTTATGGTGATGAGGTTATATTTCCCGCGATTCATCACACGGAGGCACAAAGGCACGGAGGAAGAGTGCCTTCGTGTCTTTGTGTGAAAAAAACACGAAAAAAGGCCATTCCACCCCTTGACAATATTCACCACAACAGGATATTATTACGATATGGCAGGATTGTCGGGTAATCAAGCACCATTTTCTCAGGTCGGATTGGGCGGCATATATGACCATACCAGTCAACAATCAACCCTAACCCCCAGCCCTTTGTTTATTACTCGCACCCCTCTACTCATTTCTAATTTCTCATTCTTTAT
>WQXQ01000053.1 GCA_009784775.1 Treponema sp. | reverse complement strand
GCTGTCCAGCGTTACATACCAGGACTGGCTTAAAACGCCGCCGACCGTGGCATAACCGATGGGCCGCCGGTGACCGTAGCGGGTTTGTGTTCCCATTGGGTCGTTGCGGTCAATAACAATACAACTCCAGTTACTCACCGATGTATTTTCATCGGGTATGAAGGGGAATGTAACACCGGTCGGCAATGTGATGCCTTCGGGACCGGTACCGGGCATAAATGTGTTATCGCGGACCCAGGTAACGGATCGTTCCGCGCGGCCCACGTCCGGAACATCTACTTCACGCGAGAACCAGAGAACCACTTTTTCAAGGCCGTTTACTACACCGCTGTCACCGGCAACGCCGCCAAAGGTAGCGGAAGTTCCGGCAATATTGCTGGAATGGGTGTACATTATCTGCGGCGGCAGATTGTCAATGCGCAGTGACACTGGTCTGGTGCTGATCAACGGCACCGGTTCTGTATAATCGGTTACCGAGAAACTAAGCGGATGGAGGATCGATGTATTCGTATAGTTAAGCGCTCCCGCTTCTGTATTGACGTCAGCCACAATCACCCATTCAAAGAACAATTGTCCAAGATTATCAAATCGTTCTTCCATTAATCTGGCACTCGCAGAAGTGAAAGGCAGCGTTCCGCCGTCATAGACGAATTTAGTGTAATGGATTCCGTCATTGCCCGGATCCCATACCAGGAATGTTTTGCCCCGGTCACCGCCAACATCGCGGCCCAGATCACTCAGGGTACCGGGCAAGCGTAAGGCTTTTGGTCCGGCCATAACCGCGATACCAAAGGTACCGGCATCCACTCTGCCCAGATCAGTCCAATAGGTCGTGCTGTTATACAGTTCCGCAGGATCCAATAGATTAACGCCGGCATAGGTAATTGCCCTGACGCCGGAGTCGTTGCGTACGGAGATGGCGTAGGAGGCGCGCTTGCGCATACTGGCAGGCGGCATTGGTTTCCATGCCTCAAAGTCAATCATGTCCGGCCGGTAGGTTCTGTTACCAATAACAGTACCGGCAACAAGGCCGCCATTAAGCGTGGTGTAACTACGATTACTCAGTACGATTTCATCAGCAAATTCCGGCGCGTCTTTCACCACATACGCGGTAACGACCTCTACGCTGCTAAAGAAATTCACCGCAGAAGGCGCATCCCAACCGGCGCCGTTCCAGCCGCCGCCCCATCTTCCATTGACATCGTCCCATATGGTGTCTTCTACCAATATTTCAATAGTTATTTTCCGAGCGCCCGATCCTTCAGGATCCAGTTCGCCTTCGGTGTTAATGAACGCCCACCAGGGAACATTGGTGCTGCTGCCGCCATTGGCGATAAACCAGCCGCCATTGCCCGCGCGATGCCCGGTAATACCCAGGTATGTGGACGGATCTATCGTGATAGGCGACTGCATTTCCTCCAGCGCGCCCCATGACGAGTTCCATTGGGGAATGCGCAAAGCGGTAACCGGCGTATCGGTGGCGTCATCAATGACGCGGAAATAGACATTCTTTACGCGAATATTATCCGCGGCAGTACCGGAGATACGGATTCTGCCATTCAATAAACGCATTTCTTCGATTTTAGTTTTATCGGGGTTAATGACACTGGTAATAACCGGCCTGTCCCCTTCGGGATATACCCAATAATCATATTTGTGCACTAATCTGTTGCCGGCGGTGTCTACCGCAAGAATGTATATGACAAGCTGCGATACATCGCCTGCGCCAAGGGTAACACCCTTATAGGTAACATCGGGATCGGTGCCCGCCGCCCACGGCCGCAGGTATTGAGTGCCGTTTAAGAAGCGTAAATTGGGAATGGTAATATTAGCGGTCGCCAGACCCTGGTCTATTGTCACCGCAGGATTACCATTAATCTCGAGCGAAGACGGACTGCCAGAACCGGTATTAAAATACCAGCCGGCGTTGTCAATGAACCATTGGTCAAGGTCTGCGTCAAAAGCATCGTCGTTAATGGTACCAGTGTTAATGCTTAAACTTTGATAACCGGCCGGCGGACCAAAAGCGTTTCCGTTATGAGCCACATAGAAGGCTACACGAGACACCGGGCTGATCGCTCTGTCTTTTATGAAACGGCCCCGGAGCGTAACCTGTCCGGTAATGGCTTCGGTACTGCTGCCGGGAAGAACGGTTATAGCCGGCGGAGTATTATCCAGTATAAAATTGAGCGTTTCAAAGGCGCTGGCTGTTTTACCAGCCATGTCTTTTACCGTAAGAACCAGCGTGTACGCGCCGGCATTCCATGGAGTTGTACCTTCAGCCATAACCGGCCGTAAGGTAACAAGCCTGCCGGGAGGATTGCTGTCAAAGTCAATCGGACCAAGCGCTATTTGGCTGGCCGGAATGGTATAATTACCGGCGCCATTAGGTCTTTGGATGACCGCGACAATATTTTCATCAATGATATTGGCGTCACTGGCGGTAAAGGAAATGATGACTTCGCCATCGGCATTGTTTCTATAGAAGGGTTCGGTATTGCCCCAGTCAATAACCGGATCAAAGCGATCGACAAAGAATACCCTGCGTTCTTCTACCGCATTACCGGCGCCCTGACCAAGAGACCAGTCGGTCACTTCAAGCTCCAGACGGTACTGGCCTTCTGCGGCAAACAGATCCGCGGGATACCTTCCACTACTGGTGCTGGACAAATTATTTCTGTCCAATGTCCAGTTCACATCGCGCCGCGCCGTTGCGGCATTGGCTGGAACTAATACAGACCATTCAACCGGCGCTGTTTCGGTCCAGGCGGTATTGCTGCGATAACGCCAGGCGCCAACGGTATAGTCATATTTGGCTATGCGGTACTTTATTTCCCGTATTCTGTTGATATCATAGGCAGAGCCGGTCAAACTGATATCATTGCTTTCAAATACCGGCGGACGGGCTTCTACCGGTTCCAGATTAAAGAATACCAGATCGGGTTCATTATCATCCAGATAGAAATACCAGTTCCTGACCGGCGAATCGCGTAACGCCATGTCGCTGGCGGAAATGCGAATGCGGTAGCGGTTACTGTCAATTTCGGCAGGAGGCAGCGCCTGCACTTCCGATGAGTTTCTTAACGCATACAGGTCCTGTTCCTGTATTTCCAGTTCCCAGTTCCATTCGTATGCATTTCCGGCAGAGGTAATGTTCAGGCGGCTGTCCGGATCGTTGCTGTCCCATTCCAAATAGACTGCGGTTGTTTCTTTGTCATCCGCATAAATGGCAATATGCAGTCTGGTCAGGTTATGATCCCGGACGGTGCCTTTCAGGGTAAAGACCGGTTCGTCACTATCGTGCCGTAAACCATCGGCGCTAAACACCCGCGCGTATTCAAGCAAGCTGCCCATATCGGTGGTTCCGACAACAACGGCAATGTCTTCCGGCAAGGGCAGAACCGGGGCTCTGCGATCGACAATAAAGCGCAAACCGGACTCGATGTTTTCGTTGTCATGTTCATCCCACACACGTATTGCAATGGTATGTTCGCCATCCGGCAAATTCGCCGCGCTCGGAGGACCATAACCGGGCTCATCGGGATACGCGGCATTGCCGGGTATTAATATACTCCAGCGGGCCATGCGGGGATTCTCAAGTATGGTAAACGACACAGGGAACCATGCCCCCGTATCATTAAAACGATACTCGGCCGCATTTGCGGCGCGAATATTGGAATAGTCATCCTCAAACCTTCCGGTAAGGAATACACTCCCCGCATTACCTCTGATAATATTCGCCAAGGGGAGCGGTGATGTGTCAGGAAGAAATATTCGGTCAACATTATAGGAAATATTCGGTCCTTTGGTGTCCTTGTAGAACGCCCACGGATAGCGGGCAATGTTACCGGCCTCGTCGATCGCCTCAATGGTAATGGTGATCAAACCATCGTCATACCGATCTTCGGGCGCGCCGCCAAACAGCGGTTTTCCTTCTACGGCCAGCCAATCCGCCGGCAAGCCGGTAAGGTCCCATTCGAATTCATCATTGGCGTATGTGCCATGACTGGTTGTCTCGTCATACAGCGTCACCATGCGTATGCCGTTCACCAGTACCGAAACGGTTTCCAGGTGCGTATCTGCAACACTGCCGCCTGCAAGGAAAGCCAAAAGCTCGGCCTGGGAACTTACTCTGGGGCGTGATGGCAAATTGGAGCCAAAGGTAGAACTGGGCGCATTGGTTTTAAGTACAAAGTTGTAGTACGTCGAATCGCCGGGGAATATTTTTGTAACGGCGGCAATACCGCTTTTATTATCCGCTTCATCGGTCACCCGTATTTGGTATTGTTTGATGCCGTCATTGTTAAAATAGCTGCCAAATCTGCCGCTATCGGTTGTAAAGTCAGCCGATTCAAAAGCAAGGGCAAACGATATTTCCCCGGTGGGATCCAGAGTACCGGGAACCGGAACCCATGCACCAGATCCATTAAAACGAATTTCCACATATTCGCCGGCACGGGCCGCAATAAAACCGTCATCATCAATGGCGATGCCGCTGATGCTCAGCCCAACATTGGTACGGAATTGTCCATTAATGGGGGACAGGGATTCAATAACCGGCTCATCGCTTGATTGCAAGACGGTAAATGTCCGCAGTATTTCCGCAATGTTGTAATTGTCGGCGTTGTCCTCGGCTATGGCATACAGGATATACACTACGCCATCGGTAAGGTCCCGGCTGTCAAAAATAGCCTGATAGCGTCCGCCGCCGATGCTATTGCTGCGCTCGAATTGACCGCCGGCCTCATTCGCGCCCGGAATCGTACTCCATACCGGGATCGGGCTGCTTGCAGGCAGTACAAACCACTTTATATGCACCAAATCATCAGTTATTTTGATGCCGTTCAAATCCCACGCCGTAATGGTAAAGGGTACTTTGCCATTCACATAATACACTCCGGCGCTGGGAAGGCGGCCAAAGTTAAATTCAAACAGTTCAACTTCGGGCGGTGTGGAGTCTACCTGCACCGTCCGGCTCCGGGTGTTACGATAACCCAGACTGTCGTACGCTTCCAGAGTGAAGCTCCGCAGATCGTCCAACGGGTTCAGGCCGTCGGGGTTAAAATTAACGCTGGTTGTCCAGTTATAAATGTATTCGCCATCACTTACAGTGCCCGAAGGCAATACTATTTCAATCCATTCACTGTTTCTATTGTTGGCGTTTCCGGTAAGATCAATAATATCCGGGTAATACTGGATAAACAAACGCTGCACATCCAGCCGGCTGCGGACTGTGCCGTTTATGGAAACAAGCTGGTCTCGCTGCAGTGAATTTTCGTCCGGCGATACAATGGTTATTTCCGGAGCTGCCGTATGCACGGCAAAGAAGAATTCGCGCACAGCTGATACTGCTGCCGGCACAGCGCCGCCAATGGCAACTTTCGAGTCTACATCATCTTCAACGGTGATGGTCATACGGTACATACCGTCGGGCATGGTGGTTCTGCCAAATGCCTGCGCCATGCGCTGCTGGCTCAGAACGCCGCTCCAGTTTTTGCCCACGTTGCCGACTGCCCGCGGGTCTTGCAGCATTGGGGAAGGATTCATTATATCAATCGTTCTGGTGGTAGAATCAGACAGATTCTCCAGCGCAATGGTTATGCCTTCACTGCGATTGATGCCGTCATCATCGGTAAAATTCAGTTCGATGCCCTGATCCCTTTCCAGTACGTTTCTTCTGTCACCGGTTATGGTGCGATCGGCACCGACGGTCAGCTTAAGAGCGTCGGCATCGGCGATTTCAGTGGTATCAGCCAGACCCGGCACGATTATCTGCGGAATATCGCTGTCATTGTTCACCACGATCTTCTGCATAATAAAACCAAGGTTGTGCAGATTATCCTGGGCAATAACGTACAGCCACAGCTCCCTGTCCGATCCGGTACTAAACTTAAAGGCATTGGTTCTGTTGACCGTTTCTACCAGGCCGGAGTTTCCGGTTTCGGTAATACCGTTAAAGAATTGCCACCCTGCCGCCGTTGGATCTGCGCGGAAACGCATGAGCTGGCTATAGATCGAATCAGAATCGCTTTTCACAGCACTCATTTCCCGGTAATCTTCGATTATCCATTTTGCCTGCTGAATACCAAAGTTGGCGCTGCGATCAACCATCACCTGAATATTGCCATTCACCGTGTAGGGGGTATCAATAATGGTAACACCGGCTGCGGAGTCGGAGTGTTCGGCAACACTGCCCAACTGTTCAAGCGCTCCCTGCACCGAAAGTATACTTACGGCAGGGCCATCCTTATCAAGGTACAATGTGAATGTCTGGCTGGTGGTAGAACCATCGGTAGCTTCGACCGTTACTCGTAACGTATATGGCTCGGGACTGGCGGTAAACAGACTATTGCCATTGGCGGTAAACTGAAAAATAGTGCCGCTGCCAATATCTTCGCCGGCAGAAATGTCCCATGCCAGAGGGCCGGCAAAATCTTCGCAATACAAAGCAGCGCTTGCAATTGACCTGGAGTGGCTTGCCAAAATGCGTAAACGGAAATTATCTCTGGCACCATCAACCGCAATTTTCCGGGAGTTACGATCGGTTATATAGATACTGGGTTCTGCCAGCTCTGCTGCGGGAATACCAGTAGTGTATAGTTCGATTCTGGGCAGTTCACTGGTAGGAGAAATAATCCTAAACTCATACGCATCTCCCGACATATTCGGATGGAACGCAACTATTTCTTCCTCGCCGTCTTCCGGATCCCGCGGGTATCCTTGCTGGTGCAGTATGTTGCCATCTTCGTCTTTGATATCTTCGCTGTAAAAATACACATCGGAGGTTTTAATTCTAAAATGGTAGGTTCCCGGACCGCGGGTACCCAACGGAAACACAAAATTCGCGATAGGCCGTACTACCGGCATATTGTCACGATCCACAGTGGTCCAGATCCCGGCAGCGAAATTATCTATACCGGAAAGGAACAGTTGTTCCCAATCGGTTTCTTGCATAGGCTCAGTATCGCTTGCCAGCCAAATTTTAATTTTGGGATACTCGGGTTTAATGCCCCGGCGATCGATGACCTGTCCGCGCAGTTCCGAGCCGACTCGCAACTGGGGAGTCTTGGCCGGATCGTCCAGACTCTCCTGGTCAGGTACCATTAACTTAACGGTAGATGCGCCATTCTTGACGTTATATATTAATTCACTGGTTTCTGTGGTCAGGCTGGGATCACGAGCACGGAATCTTATCCGTAATGTTCCTTCCGGAAGACCACTCGTATCCAGATCAAAGATCCAATTTTTTTCTGTCGCGCTGCCAATCAGCGTTACACCGGCGCTGGTCCAATCCAAAGCTGGTCCAGTCCATGGATCGCCGCCTTCCTCGGGATCGGGGTAAAATATTCGTACCTCGACCGATCGAAGATCGCGGTATGCGGTTGCCACCCCTTCAAAACGGACGCTGCCGCCAAGCAACGCCCCCGTCTTCGGCGACTCAACCCGTATGGTCGGTGGCTCTACATCGACTTTAGATCCAAGGTTATTGCTGAAAGGGTTCTGACAAGAACCATACAGCCCCAGAATCACCAAAGTGGTGATCGAAAAAAACACCGCCAGTTTCAGATGTTTACGCATACTATTTCGCCTCCATGGCATTTATTGGACTACACCTATATACACCCCCCCTACTACTATATTAATGCTTTCCAGTGCAAGTATCAAGAAAAAGAGAAAAAAAATCATAAAAATTGCGAAAATGGTAATTAGTTATTATATGGAAGACTGTTACATGGTTCTTTTCACGGCTTTGTGCCAGCCGGAAATGAGGGCTTCCCGTTCGGAAGCAGTCATTGCGGGGGTAAAAACGGCGTCCCGCTGCCAGCGGGTCTCCAACTCCTGGGGGTTTTTCCAGAATCCTGTTGCCAAACCGGCAAGACAGGCGGCGCCCAGGGCGGTGGTTTCGTGAATTTGGGGGCGGATTATCGTACAATGGGCAATATTTGCCTGAAATTGCATTAAAAAACGGTTATTGCTCGCGCCGCCGTCCACCCGGAGCTCAGTCATGGCGGTTGCGCCGTCTTCTAAGGAAGACGCGTCTTTTTCCATGGCCCGCAGCAGGTCATGTACCTGATAGGCAATGGATTCCAGGGCGGCCCGGATTATATGGCTGCGATTGGTGCCGCGGGTAATGCCGGTGATACAGCCGCGGGCGTGCATATCCCACCAGGGGGCGCCCAGGCCGGTAAAGGCCGGAACCAGATATACCCCGCCGGTATCCGGGACACTGGAAGCATGGTATTCACTGTCGGCGCTTTCGGTAATAAGGCGCATTTCGTCCCGCAGCCACTGAACCACAGCGCCGCCGACAAAGGCGGAACCTTCCAGGGCGTAGCGCAGCTTGCCGGGCAGGCTTGCCGCAATGGTGGTGATAAGCCCGTTGCGGCTTTCGGCGGGCTGTTCGCCGGTGTTCATTAATAGAAAGCAGCCGGTACCATAGGTGTTTTTTGCCTGCCCTTTTTCAAAACAGCACTGCCCAAAGAGCGCCGCCTGCTGGTCGCCGGCATTACCGGCAATGGGAATCGCCGTTCCCTGAATAACGGTATGCGCATAGACCTCGCTCGAAGGCCGCACGGCGGGCAATATGATACGGGGTATGTCCAGCGCGGCAAGCAGGGTATCGTCCCAGTCAAGTTTGTGGATATCGAATAACATGGTGCGGCTGGCATTGGTGTAATCGGTCACATGGACGCCGCCGGAACTGCCGCCGGAAAGCCGCCAGATAAGCCAGGTATCCACGGTACCGAAAAGGATTTCGCCGTTACGGGCTTTTTCCCGGGCCCCTTCGACATGGTCCAGTATCCATTTAATTTTGGTCCCTGAAAAATAGGCGTCCGGCACCAGTCCGGTGGTTTTTTTGATATGATCGGAAAGGCCTGCCGCTATCAGCGAATCGACTATGGGCGCGGTACGCCGGCATTGCCAGACGATGGCATTGTATACCGGCTTGCCGCTTGCCTTTTCCCACAGGATTGTGGTTTCCCGCTGGTTGGCAATGCCGATGGCGGTAATGTCCGCCGGGGTTATGCTGTGCCGCGCGATAAGCTCTATCATAACGGCATACTGGGATGCGTATATTTCCATGGGATCATGTTCAACCCAGCCTTCGCGGGGATACAGTTGGGTAAATTCCTGCTGCTCCTGCGCAATGATGTTCTGCTCTTTATCAAACAGAATGGCGCGCGAGCTGGTGGTGCCTTGATCCAATGCAAGGATGTACATGGGTATGATGATACGCCTTTTCCGGCAGAAAGTCTACAAAACCGGCTAAAACTTGCCTTTTTCAAAAATTATTGTTATATTCTAAATTAAGAGGTAACAACGTGGGAAATAAAGTAAAACCTGTCCAGCCGACGGAAATAAAGGAGAAGAAAATAGTATATGAGATCATGGCAGAGATCCGTCAGAAACCCACTGCAGCAGCCCTGAAACGCCATAAGCAGGAAGAAGAAGCATTTATGAGGCTATTGAAAAAATGAAGCAATCCATAAACATCAAAAACGGCGATGGATATTTCTACCTTGAACAATTATCGCCGGATACCGTATTAGACGGGTTCTCGTGCCTCATAACCGAGTATAATGACTACTTGTTTGATGATGCCCTCCGCTCCCAAAATGATCATGTTGCTTTAACATGGCTCCTACGGGACAGGACTTCCGGCGAAATCGTTGCTTATATGTCACTAATAGCTGATGCTATAAAATTATCAGTATCAGAAAAAGAAACCCATAATCTTAATTACCCTTTCAAAACCATTCCTGCAATGAAAATAGCAAAACTAGCCGTTTCCCACACTGTACAGGGAAAGTACAAAGGTCTTGGTACCTATATGATTACCAATGCTTTAACGATTGCTCGTACATGTAACCGCCAGCTTTTTGCCTGCCGCTTCCTGACTGTTGACGCAGATATAGAACATAACGAAAGTGTTATAGAATTTTACCAAAAAAACGGTTTTATTCCAAATGCCGAAATGAATAACAAACGAAACAAAACCATCAGCATGAGAAAAGACATTTATAAATGAACAATATTGAATAGCCTCATTGCATAGATTGGGTTTATTCTATATAATGGTACCATGGTGGATGTGCGGTTTACCGTTCTGGATTTAATTGATATAGACCTCAAAGAACATAATTCACTGAACCTTCATTGTATAGGCGGCAGGAAAGGGTTGACCAGGGAAATCCGTACTCCTGAACTGAACCGTCCCATGGGGGCATTAATAGGGTTTTATGAGGATTTTGCCTTTCATCGGGTGCAGATTTTCGGCAAAGGAGAAACTGCCTATCTGCGCCAGATGGAAAGCAAGGGCGAACTGCACTCCATTCGGGAGATATTCAACCGCCATATTCCCTGCTGTATTTTTACCCACAATATGCAGCCTCCCAGGGAATTCCTTCAAATAGCCGAAGAAGTACAATGCCCCATTTTGCAAACCGATCTGGAAACTGCCGATTTTTCCGCCAGACTCATGCGTATCCTGGCTGAAATTTTCGCACCCCGTAAAACCATTCATGGGGTGCTGGTAGAGGTCTTTGGGCTGGGGATTTTGCTGCTGGGGGATTCAGGGGTTGGGAAAAGCGAAACTGCCCTTGAGTTGATTCACCGGGGGCACCGGCTGGTGGCTGACGATGTCGTGGATATTCATTGCGTGAATGGCAATATACTGATGGGAATGGGAGCGAATAAAATTATCGGGCATCACATGGAAGTCCGCGGGCTGGGGATTATCAATATAACCCATATGTTCGGCGTTCGCGCGATTCGGTACCGGAAAGAGATTCAGCTGGTTGTGGCACTGGGCACCTGGGATGCGTTAAAATCGTACGACCGGCTGGGATTTGAAGAACAGACAATGGAAATCCTGGGCGTCAATATTCCCATGCTTGATATACCGGTAAAACCGGGCCGGAATATTCCCATCATTATAGAAACTGCCGCGATGAATGAACGGCTTAAATCAATGGGTTACAATGCCGCAAAAGAATTCAGCAAAAATATTCTTAAGTGGATGGAAAGCGATACTGCCCGATCGGTGTATTTTGGGCATGATGAAATAATTTAGGAAACGGATATGACAGAGCAAATCGTAACTATTTCAAATCGGGCCGGCGTTCACGCCCGCCCTGCGGCCATGGTGGTTCAGACAACCAAAAACTTTAAGTGCAACATATATTTTGAAAGAGGTGACAAACACATAAACGCAAAATCAATCATGGGTGTTATAACGCTGGGAGCAACTTTTGGAACACACATAAAAATTACAGCCGAAGGAGAAGATGAACAGGATGCGGTAAAAGCGCTGGTCCGCCTTTTTGAATCAAAATTTGAAGAGGAATAAAATGAAAACGATCAGGACTCGTCCGCAATATTCGATTCTCAGAGTCAGGGGTCTGGTTTTTATTTATGTACTGCTCTGCATACTTACCGTATTGTTTTCCCGTTCCTTTTTTTCCGAAACCCTGTACGAAGGCAAAGTTCCCGGCAACCTTAACCTGATAGTATTTTTTACCATTCCGGCAGTGTTGCTGTTTTTTCTGGGAATTACTGCAATCAGTCTGCTGGGAGACATTGTCGCCCGCCGCCCGGGGATAAAATTCCAGGCGCGGCTGCTGGTATATTTTATAATCATTGTTGTTTTTGCCGCGGCGCCCATGACCATCGTTACCGGCATCTCCATCAACGAGCTCATCCGTTTTTGGCACAGTGTCGAGGCAGATGCGGCCAAAACCGCCGCAAACTCATTCGCCGTAGACAATTACTATTTTCATCATGAGCAATTCAGGACTATACTCCAGAAAACCGACTGGAACAAGGCATTGCCGGAAAATCTGCCGGCAAACATTGCCTCGGTACAGGACTTTGAAAGAGACATTTCCGAAGATGATATCGTCTGGAAGGAAATTGCCTTTACCGGCATTGAGATCGGAAGGCTCAGCGCCCCGCCTGCGCAAACAGAAGGGTATATTAACCGGGAATTGCCCCGCGATCGGGGATTAATCCGTTATACGACACTTCCCGGAATAAACACGGTTCGGGTAATCAACTATCATTTAGGCGAAGATTTTGACATTGGCAGAGCCGCCATAGATAATCAGGGAGCGCGTTTTGCAGTAGTCAACATACTGCGGGACAATGCGCGAATTCTGATTCTGTTTTACTATGGAGTATTTTTCTTTCCCACATTACTGATGACGGTAATCATCGCAGTATCCTTTACCCGGCGCGTAACCAACCCCATTGTCGAACTGACCGAAGCAACCCGCCGTGTTGCCGAAGGTGATTTTTCGATACAGATTATCGCCCGCCGGGGCGATGAATTGGGGGTGCTGATCCGATCGTTTAACGCCATGGTACAGGACCTGGAAAAATCAAGGGCGGCGCTGGTTAAAGCCGAAAAAATATCAATATGGCAGAATATGGCGCAGCAGCTTGCCCACGAAATAAAAAATCCATTAACACCCATAAAACTTTCCGCCGAACGGATACTGCGCCGCTGGCGCAATAATCCTGAACAGATTGGCGAAATTATCGAAGATTCCATGCTGGCAATTATTCAGGAAACCGAAGGGCTTTCAACCCTCCTGAACGAATTCAGAACGCTGTCAAAACCCATAGAACCTTCCCGGGCATGGACATCAATCGGAGAATCGGTTGAAGAAATAACCAGTCCCTACCACAGTTCCTATCCCGAAGTGTCGTTTAACACCGATCACATTGATGCCAGCGTAAATGTCAAGATTGACAAAAATCGTTTGTCACAAGTCTTGACCAATTTGCTTATCAACGCCATTGACGCGATGGACGGCAAGGGAGTGATTGAGATGAGAACCGATCTGGTTCAAAAACGGGAAATGCGTTTCTGCAGATTCAGCATCAAGGATTCCGGTTTGGGCATTACCAAACAGGCAAGCTCAAACATATTCACTCCGTACTTTACCACCAAAGAATCGGGCACCGGCCTGGGGCTGCCTATTGTCGAACGTATTGTAAACGATCACGGCGGAAACATCTGGTTTAATTCAGCAGAAGGAACCGGCACCACTTTTTTCATTGACTTACCGGTAAGCGAGGGATAATATAATGGCGGCGATTTTAATTATTGATGACGAACCGGGAATCAGGCAGACGCTTGCCTCCATTCTTGAGGATGAAAAATATCATGTGTTCACCGCAGAAGACGCCATTGCCGGCATGGAATTACTGAACAAGACAAAAGTCGATGTGGTTTTTCTTGATGTGCTTTTGCCAAAACTCGGCGGCCTTGAAGCGCTGGAACAGATACGCGCAAACTGGCCAAGTCCGGAAGTGGTAATGATATCCGGCCATGCCAACATTGACATGGCGGTGCGGGCGGTCAAGGGCGGCGCGTTTGATTTTCTGGAAAAACCCCTCTCGCTGGACAAGGTACTGACCGTATGCCGTAACGCTATCCAGATACGGAAACTCCGCGAGGAGAACCGCACCCTGAAAAAAAATGTATCGCTTGCCCGGCAGGAGATTGTCGGCACAAGCGCCGCCATTACCGGCATCAGAAAAATGGTCGAGCAGGCTGCGGCCAGCGACGCGCGAATCCTTATCACCGGGGAAAACGGCACCGGCAAGGAAGTAGTGGCAAAGGCCATACATCTGCGGTCTGCCCGCTGCGATCGCCCTTTTATAGAAGTCAACTGCGCCGCCATTCCCGAAACGCTCATAGAAAGCGAGTTATTCGGCCATGAAAAGGGCGCCTTTACCGATGCGGTTTCCAGCCGCAAGGGACGTTTTGAAATAGCCAACGGCGGCACGCTCTTCCTTGATGAAATCGGCGATATGTCACTTTCGGCGCAGGCCAAGGTTTTACGGGTGCTTCAGGAACAGAAAATGGAACGCCTGGGCGGAGAAAAAACCATAGAAACCGATGTTCGCATTGTGGCGGCAACCAATCAAAACCTTGAAAAAGCCTGCGCGCAAGGGCTGTTTCGACAAGATCTGTTTTTTCGTCTGAATGTTATCCCCATTCACATACCCCCGCTTCGGGAACGGGCCGGCGATATACCTTTGCTGCTCTACCACTTTTTGCAAGAAATGGACATTAAAAACCTGAGGCTGGAAGATGACGCAATGGAACTGATCTGCGCCCATGACTGGCCCGGAAATGTGCGGGAATTGAGAAATTTGGCTGAACGCATAGCCGTTATGCACAGCGGCGACAGCATAAACAGGGAGGCGCTTACCGGCCTGTTGAGCAAGGGCAGCAGCGGCGCCCGGGCTGGCGCCCTTGGCGGCGAAAGCGCCATTTCCGAAAAGATGCTGGAACACCATTTTAACGATGCAAAAGAATCGTTTGAAAAGCATTATTTGGAGTTCCATTTTTCAAAAAACAATGGTATAATATCCCGGACTGCCGAGGCTATTGGTATATACCCCAGTAACCTGCATGCAAAGCTCAAAAAATACGGCATTGCAGCGCAAACCATAAAGGAGGAATGAATATTCACCCATGAAAGAACTTACCGCACGTCAAAAAGAAATATTAACATTCATTGCCGCTTATATCAAAAGTCATTCATATCCTCCTACCATTCGGGAAATTGCGGAGCATTTTGCAATTTCGGTAAAAGGCGCATACGATCATATTACGGCGCTCAAGCGGAAAAATTGCCTGAAACAAAACGGCAAGTGTTCGCGCACCATGGAATTGATACGATCCAAAGTAGATGAAGAACTGGGCACAATGGTAAAGGTTCCCATCGTGGGAACGGTCGCTGCAGGCATTCCCATCCTGTCCGAAGAAAACTGGGAAGGAACGGTTTCATTCCATCAGTCCGCATTGAAAAAAAACAGATCCTATTTTGCCGTTTGGGTTCGGGGCGATTCCATGTCCGGTGCGGGAATCCTTGATGGCGACCTTGCGCTTATTGAAAAGCTGAACGTTGTTAAAAACGGCGAAATTGCCGTGGTCGTTGCAAACGAAGAAGGCGTTACCCTGAAACGGTTTTACCGGGAATCGTCCCGCATCAGGCTGCAGGCTGAAAATCCCTCATACAAACCTATCTATTGTCAGGATGTGCGGATTCTGGGACGCCTTGCCCAAATAATCCGCCATTATAAATAATGCCCGGTTATATTTTTCTTGGTCCTGAAATCGGAAAAAAACAGGACGAGATTGAGGCAATCAGAAAAAAACTTGCCGCAGCTCCGTTTGAAGAAACGGTTTTTTATGCTGGTGAAACGCCTGTAGTAAATATTGCCAACGCCATACAGAACCCCAGTCTTTTTACCGACTATTCCTTGTTTATTATTAAAAATGCCGATCTCTTAAAAAAGAAAGATGAAATTGCCGCTATAACTTCCTGCATGCAGGAACTGGAATCCGGCACCACACTGATACTGGTTTCAGACGAATTCAAACTTGCCGCCGGTCTTGACGACGCATGCCCCAAAGAAAACCGCAAAATTTTTTACGAAATGTTTGAAAATGAAAAAAATGAATGGGTGCGTTCTTTTTTCAGGCGCGCAGGCTACAGCATCGATTCCGGCGGCGTTGACACGATTTTGGAAATGGTGGAAAACAACACCGATGCCCTGCGCAATGAATGTTCACGGCTTATGCTTTTCCTGCCCAAAGACCGCCCAACCACAACGGAAGATGTTGAAAAATGGCTGTCACACAACCGGGAAGAATCGAGCCTTACCCTTTTTTCCCGAATCGCCGCAGGAGACACCGCAAAAGCCATTGAATCGTTACATACTCTGCTTGCAGCCAAAGAACATTCCAGAGCCATCATGGCAACCCTCGCCGGATGTTTCAGAAAATTGCGCGACTATCTGCTTCTTGCAAAAAACGGCGAACCAAACAGTTTTGAACTGAAAAAAATCGGCATCTCCCACCCAAAGGCCAAAAGCGATTACGCCGCAGCCGCCCGCCGCTATAATCTCTCCGCCGTTGACGCCTGCCTCGCCCTTACCGCCGACTACGACATACTCGCCATTGCCTCAGGCGCCGCCTGGGAATCGGTGTTAATGGACCTGTATGTGTTGAAGATAATGGAACGCGCCTCACCGGTCAAACAGCGATTTTAGTTCATCGTTACTCATGCGGGCGATCCAGGATTCACCGGAGGCAACGGTCATGTCGGCCAGTTCTTTTTTGCTGGTAATCATGGCGTCAATTTTTTCTTCAAAGCTGTTTTTGGTAATGAATCGATGGACAAAGACCGTGCGCTTTTGGCCGATGCGGAAGGCGCGGTCGGTTGCCTGATTTTCCACTGCCGGGTTGTACCATAAATCGTAGTGGATTACCCGGCTTGCGGCGGTCAGGTTTAGTCCCAGGCCGCCGGCTTTCAGGCTGACCAGCAATATCCGCGCCGCAGGATCGGTTTGGAAGCGGTTAATAATATCCGATCGGGTATTCTGATTCAGGCCGCCGTGGTAGACCAGCGGCGCTTCGCCCAGTTCTTTTTTGATGATATGCTCCAGACAGTCCAGGGTTTCCACATACTGGCTAAAGACAAGAGTCTTTTCGCGGTTAAGCAGAATTTCTTCCAGCAAAGTAAGGAGCAGTTGGGCCTTGCCGGAAAGCTCCGAAACCGCAGGGCTTTCCTTGTCAAACACCCGCGGATGATCGCAGATTTGTTTGAGCGAAGTAAGCAGGGAGAGAATCAGGGAAGAACGTTCTTTTGGGTCAATTTTTTTCACTTTATCAATAGACTCGGCGACAACGCTTTCGTATAAGGCCGCCTGATCTTTTTCCAAAACGGCGTATTCGTTGGAGACAATTTTTTCCGGTAAATCCCTGATAATGGTCTTGTCGGTTT